>NZ_JAQISV010000054.1:0-38603 GCF_048569675.1 Geodermatophilus sp. CPCC 206100 | reverse complement strand
GGCCAGCGCGAGCGGCCAGTGGTGGCGCGTGGCCGCGCGGGCCAGGGTCAGCGCCGCCGCGCCGCTGCCCCGCAGGACGAGCGCAGCGGCCAGCGCGGCCGGCGGGTGCTCCCCCGGCGGGGTCAGCCGGCGGGCCAGCCGCAGGGTCGCGGCGGCGAGCACCACGCCGGCGGCGGTCACCCCCTCCCGGCGCCCGGTCAGGACCAGCGCGGCGGCCGCGGCGGTCGTCGGTGAGATGACCACGGGGGCGACGGCGGCCCCGTGCCGGGCGGCCAGCGGCGCGGCGCCGGTGCCGTAGAACGCCCGGCGGCGCAGCCACTCGCGGGTGGTGGCCGGGTGCTCGTGGGCGACCTCGGCCGCGGGCTCGTAGCGCACCCGCCACCCGGCCGCGGTCAGCCGCCACACCAGGTCGACGTCCTCGGCGACGCGCATCGACTCGTCGAACCCCGCGCCGAGAGCCGCCCGGCGGGCCAGCAGGGCGGCGCTGGGCACGTAGGAGACCGCCGTCCCCGGGGCCACCGGTGCGGGCGCCGGCCCCATGTCCAGGGCGCTGACCGCCGCCTCGTACGGCTCGACCCACCCGCCCCCCGGGGACGACCCCCGCTCGAGGGCCGTGATGCGGGGTGCGACGACGGCGAGCCTCGGATCGGCGACGTGCCCGGCCAGCGCCGCCAGCCAGCCGGGCCGCGGCACGCAGTCGGAGTCGAGGAAGGCGACCAGGCCGGTGCCGGCGGCGGCCAGGCCGGTGTTGCGCGCGGCGGCCGGGCCACGGCTGACCGGGGAGCGCAGCACGCGCGCCCCGGCCCGGCCCGCGACCGCCGCGAGCGCGGCCGCGTCGGCGGACCCGTCGTCCACCACCAGCACCGGGACCGCCGCGGTGTCGGGGTCGGCGCGCAGGGCGGCGAGCAGGCGGTCGAGCGCGGCCGGGCGGTCTTTGACCGGGACGACGACGGTCAGGTCGGCCGGCGCCGGCCCGCGCGGCTCGGGGTGGGCGAGGCCCGCGTCGAGCAGCCGGGCCGCCAGCGCCGCCGTGACCGCGTCGCGGACGACCAGCCGGTCGCCCCGCAGCAGGTCCCGGGCCCGGGGCCGCAGGCGCAGCAGCCGCAGCGGGGAGCCGCCGAGCAGCGCCGTTCCGCCGTCCCGGCGCCGGGTGCGGGGGTCCAGCCGGACGGCGAAGCCGTCGGGGAGCCGCACCGGCGGCGGCGCCGGGACCGTCGGGCTCATCCCGCGGACAGGACCTCCGCGGTCGTCGTCACCTCGACCAGCGGCGCGTAGCAGCCGAGGATCCGCAGGGTGTCCTCGTGCGCCTCGTCGTCGGCCCCGGCGCAGGCGTCGGCGACCACCCGCACCGGCACACCGGCGTCGGCCGCGGGCAGCACGGTGGAGAGCACGCAGCAGTCGGTGGCGACGCCGGCGACGGTCAGCGGCCCCTCCCCGACCAGCTCGGCGAGCTCGGGGACCCACTTGCCGAAGGTCGGCGCGTCGACGACGGTGCGGTTGCCCGGGTCCTCGGAGAGCTGGAGCAGCGGGAGGGCGTGCTCCGCGGCGAAGTAGTCGTAGCGCTCGTAGTAGTCCGCCCAGGCGCCGACCGGCTTCTCCGGGACGACGAACCGGGTGAACACGGTGCGCGCACCGAAGGCGTCGACCAGCGACCGGATGCGGGGGCGGATCTCGTCGAAGCGGGGCGTCGTCCACGGTGAGGTCGGATCGCGGAAGACCTCCTGGTAGTCGACGACGACCAGCCAACCGGGCGGCGCTGCCATGCTCGGGACCTTAACGTCCGCCCCGCAGGCGCCCGGACCCCAGGAGGCAGCCGTGCCCGGCTATCCGCAGTCCCTCGTCCCGGTCGACCACGTGGAGCCCGCTCCGCGGCGGGTCCGGGCGTTCCTCGACGGCCGGCCCGTCCTCGACACGCGCGCGGCCTGCTACGTCTGGGAGTGGCAGCCCTATCCGCAGTACTACGTGCCGCTGGCCGACGTCGACACCACGCTGCTGGCCGACGAGGGGACGGCGGAGACGACCAGCCGCGGCACCGCCCGCCGCGCGGCGCTGGTGGCCGGGGACGTGCGCCGCCCGGGCGCGGCGTGGGTGTACGGCGCCGACGCCCCCGAGCCGCTGCGGGACACCGTCCGGTTCGAGTGGTCGGCGCTGGACGCCTGGTTCGAGGAGGACGAGGAGGTCTTCGTGCACCCGCGCGACCCCTACGCCCGGGTCGACGCGCTGCGCTCCACCCGGCACGTCCGCGTGGAGCTGGGGGGCCGGGTGCTGGCCGAGTCCGCGACGCCGGTGATGGTGTTCGAGACGGGGCTGCCGCCGCGGACCTACTTCCCCCGCACGGCGCTCGACCTCGCCGCCCTCGTCCCGAGCGACACGCGGACGGCCTGCCCCTACAAGGGCCGGACCAGCGGGTACTGGTCGGTGGAGGCGGGCGGCACGCTGCACCGCGACCTCGCCTGGTCCTACGACTTCCCGACCCGCGAGCTGCTGCCGATCGCCGGGCTGGTCGCCTTCTACGACGAGAAGGTGGACGTCGTCGTCGACGGCCGGCGCCAGGAGCGCCCGCGCACGCCGTTCTCGGACTGACCGCGGCCGGTGCCCGACGGCGCGCACGGCCGGTTCAGGCTCGGCCGCGCTCCTGGCTCAGCTGTCGTCGAGCGGTGACCCCGACAGGTCGCACGGCGGATCGGCGCCGAGGGGCGTGGTGCCGATCTGCTCCTCCACGGCTCGCATGGCCGTCGGGTCGATCCTGGCCACGCCGCCGAAGGGGCGGTCCAGGTCGAGGATCACGAGCAGCGAGGCGGTGAAGATGAGCGCGGTGACGCCCAGGAGCGTCCACCGCAGGCTCGGGCGGACGCGGCGGCCGGCGAACGCGGCCGTGGACGCGACGGTGATGGCGACGCAGCCGATCATGAGTGCGGTCACGACGGCCGGCACCGACGGCGCGGGCACAGCAGCGCAGCAGGCCGACGATGTCGGGACCGCTCGGCGCCGGGAGGAACGCCGCCGCCACGGCTTCGGTCGACACGGCGCCGGCCTCGTCGTTGGCGGCGTCGCTCGCGTCCTCGTACGACGAGAAGGTCTGCACGAGGACGAACGCCAGCACGAGCGCGACGAGGATGCGCACCGGGGCCAACAGGTCGGTCAGCGGGATGCCCTCGGCGGAGTCGTGGCTCTCGGTGCGCGCGTGGGTGGCGAGGCGGCGGTGGGTCAGCACCCCGAGCGCGCCCGACAGCACCACGACGATGATGACCAGTACCGCCACGTCGCGACGGTACTGCCGGGCCTCGCGCACCACGGGTGCCCGCGCGACGGCCGCGGCTCCCAGCGTTCGGGGTCCGCTCAGCCGCGGAGCCGGCCGGCGGGGTCGACGTCCCACGCCGCCACCGCCCCGGCCAGCCGCCCGGCCATGTCGCCCAGCAGGGCGGCGCCCTCCTCCGCCGAGGCGCCGGCCGGGTCGCCGAGCACCCCCGTCGGGCTGACCCCGCGGACGCCCTCGGCGCGCAACCGCGGCAGCACCTCCCCGATCGGCGCGGTCTCCCCCGCCACCGCCCGGTCGAGGCGCACGGCCCGAGGTTCCACGTGCAACACCAGCGAGGTCTCGGTACGGCCGGCGTGCGCGTCGGCGCCGGGCACCGCGCACGGGAACCAGGCGACGTCCCGGCCCTCGGTCCGGAGCAGGGGCACCGCGGACCGCAGCGCGTCCAGGTTGCCGCCGTGCCCGTTGACCAGCACCAGCCGCCCCGCCCAACGGCAGGCCGAGCGCCCGTACTCGACCAGCAGGCCGGTGAGGGCCTCGGTGCCGATCGAGACGGTGCCGGGGAAGCCCTCGTGCTCGCCGCTGGCGCCGTAGGCGAGGGCGGGGGCGAGCAGCGCGCCGTCCAGACCGTCGAGCGCGGACTCCGCGACCGCGCAGGCCACCGTGGTGTCGGTCGCCAGCGGCAGGTGGTGGCCGTGCTGCTCGACCGCCCCGAGCGGGACGACCAGCAGCGGCCGCTCCGGCAGGTCGGGCCAGACCGCGCCGGCGAGGGAACTCACCCCGGCAGCCTAGGGCCGTCCGGCGCGGGGCCGGCCGGCGACCGGGGCCGGCCGGCGACCGGGGCGCTCAGGAGCCACCGGGCGCGGGTCCGTCGAGCAGCCGGTCGAGCTCGTCGCCGGCCTCGTCGCACCCGGCGTCGGAGAGCCGCTGGAGCTCCAGCAGGTCCTCCGCCGCGACCGCGCGGCGGGTGAGCAGGTGCCCGGCACGCGCGCAGCCCTCGTCGAGCAGCTCGTGCAGCTCGTCGAGGTCCCCGCGGGCTTCCGCGAGGTCGGCGAGCCGGTCCAGAGCCTTCTCGTTGCCCTCGTCGGCCAGGGCCCGGAGGGTCGCCCGATCCGCGCCGGAGTGCGTCATGGCGCCATGCTGCGACCCTGCCCCAGGGGCGGGGTCAAGCGCGAGGATGGCGACGTGCTCACCATCGGTCAGCTCGCCCGGTACGTGGGCGTGTCGACCAAGACGGTCCGCGTCTACCACGACAAGGGGCTCCTGCCCGAGCCGGAGCGGGACGCCTCCGGCTACCGGCGCTACACCGCCCAGGACGCCGTCGAGCTCATCAAGGTCCGCACTCTCGCGGAGGCCGGGGTGCCGCTGGCCCGGATCCGGGAGCTCCGGGCGGCACCGGAGGAGGCCTTCCGCCGCTCCCTCGGCCGGATCGACGAGGACCTCGCCGCCCGCATCCGCGGCCTGCGCCGCACCCGACGGCGGCTGCGGGAGCTCGCCGAGGGTCCCGGCCGGCTGGTGCCCGCCGAGATCGAGGGCCACCTGCGGCGGCTCGACGAGCTCGCCTTCAGCCGGCGGTGGATCGCGATGGAGGGCGACCTGTGGATCCTCGTGTTCGCCACCCGGCCCGACCTCGCGCCCGCGCTCCTCGAGGACGAGGCGCAGGCGCTGACCGACCCCGACCTGCTGCAGCTCTACCTGGACCACGACCGCGCCCACGACCTCGACCCGACCGACCCGCGCCTGGCCGACCTGGCCCGGCGGATCGTCGCCGCCACGCGGCAGCGGTACGGCCCCGGAGAGCTGCCCGGGCAGGACACCGACTCGGAGATCCCGCAGCTCGTCCAGGGCGCGGTCAACGCGTCGTCCCCCGCCTGGCGGCGGCTCGACTCGCTGATCCGCAGCCAGCTGCGCGCGCCCCTCACTCCGTCGTCCGGAAGACCCGCGCCGCCAGGGTGACCAGGCCCAGCGTGATGACCGCGACCGTCAGCAGCTGCACGCCGACGGGCACCTCCCAGCCGAACCAGGTCAGCACCGGCAGCAGCCGCTCACGCTCCTCGGCGGTGAGCGAGAGGTGGTCCAGCGTCAGGTGGCGCATCGGCTGGACGACGTAGGTGAGCGGGTTGAGCCGGGTCAGGACGGCGAGCCAGTCGGGGAGCCCGGAGACCGGGAACAGTGCACCCGACAGGAACATCATCGGCATGATCAGCAGCTGGCTGACCGGCATCGCCGCCTGGATGGTCTTGATCCGGGTGGAGAGCAGCACGCCCAGCCCGGTGAGCAGCAGCGACCCGAGGAACAGGCAGCCGACCAGCGACAGCAGCAGGGGCGGCGAGTAGGGGATGCCGACGGTGCCGACCAGCGCCAGCAGCACCAGGCTCTGCACCGTGGCGACGACGGCGCCACCGAGGCACTTGCCCCAGATGATGGCGCCGCGCGAGATCGGGGCCACCATCATCTCGCGGAGGAAGCCGAACTCCCGGTCCCACACCAGCGAGATGCCGGCGAACGCGGCGGTGAACAGCACCGACGTCGCCAGGACGCCCGGGAAGAGGAAGGCCTGGAAGCTGGTGCCGCCCCCGGTGTCGACGATGCTGGCCAGCCCCGTGCCCATCACGAAGATGAAGAGGATCGGCTGCAGCAGCATGGTGAGCATGCGGGCCTTGTCCTGCCGGAGCCGGATCAGCTCGCGGCGCATCACCACCCACGTCGCGCGCAGCTCGTGGTTCAGGTCGCTGCGGACCTCGGCCAGCGGCTCCGGGGCGGGGGTGGTGGGGACGGCGGTGTCGCGGGTCGTCATGTCTCATCGCCTCCCGGCGAAGGGGGAGGCGGGGGGTCCGCCGGCCTCGGAGTCGCGGATGGTGCGGCCGGTGTAGGTCAGGAAGACGTCGTCCAGGCTCGGCCGGGTCACGGTGACCGACCGGATGCCGACGCCGAGCTCGGTGAACAGCCGCGGCACGACCTGCGCGCCGTCGGCCACGGCGAGGGTCACCTGGCCCTCGTGGACGCCGGCCTCGATGCCCAGCCGCTCGCGGACGCGGGCGATGGCCAGCTCGTCGTCGTCGGTGCGCAGCGCGATCCGGTCGGTGCCGACGCTCGACTTCAGCGCCTCGGGGGTGTCCTCCACGACGACGTCGCCGTGGTCCATGATCGCGATCCGGTCGCAGTGCTCGGCCTCGTCCATGTAGTGCGTGGTGACGAAGACGGTGATCTCCGTCGTCCGGCGCAGGTCGTGCAGGTAGTCCCAGATCGCGGCGCGGGTCTGCGGGTCCAGGCCGATGGTCGGCTCGTCGAGGAAGAGCACCTGCGGGGCGTGCACCAGCCCGCGGGCGATCTCCAGCCGCCGCTTCATCCCGCCGGAGAAGCGCTGCACGGTGTCCCCGCGCCGGTCGGCCAGCGCCACCATCTCGAGCACCTCGTCGATCCGGCGGTCGGCGACCGCCCGGGACAGGCCGTAGAGCTCGGCGTGGAAGCGCAGGTTCTGCTCCGCGGTCAGCTGCAGGTCCAGGGTCTGCTGCTGGAAGACCAGGCCGATCCGCCGCCGGACCTGGTCGCGCTGGCGGACGACGTCGAAGCCGGCGACGCGGGCGCTGCCGGCGGTGGGGTTGCGGATGGTGCACAGCATCTCGATGGTCGTGGACTTGCCGGCGCCGTTGGGGCCGAGGAAGCCGTAGGTCTGCCCGGCCTCGACCCGCAGGTCGATGCCCTTGACCGCCTCCAGGACCGTGTCGCCGGCCTTGTACTCCTTGGTCAGCCCGACCACCTCGATGGCCGGCTCTCTAACGGCGTTAGACACGGCGGCCACCGTCCTCTACCACCGTTAGGGTGTCAAGCGTGAAGGCGGCCGAACGGACCCCCGTGACCCGTGAGGCGATCGTCGACGCCGCCCTCGACCTGCTCGCCGAGGGCGGGCTGGATGCGGTGTCCTTCCGGCGGGTGGCCGCCCGGCTGGGCGTGGCGGGCCCGACGCTCTACTGGCACGTCAAGAGCAAGCGGCAGCTCATGGACCTGATGGCCGACGCGCTCGTCCGCCGCGCCGGCCGCGCCTACACCGGCCCGGACGACGGCCAGCCGTGGTGGGAGTGGCTGCGGGAGGACGCCCGCCGGCTGTTCGCCGCGCTCACCGAGACGCGCGACGCCCCCCTCGTCCTGGCCGGCAACCGGCCCAGCCCGGAGACGCTCCCGGGCATCGAGCGCGTCCTCGCCGTCCTGGTCGACGCCGGGCTGACCCCCGGGCAGGCGCAGCAGACCCTGTTCACCCTCGGCGCCTACGTCATCGGCAGCGCGATCGAGTGGCAGGCGGAGGCCGAGCGGGAGCGCAGCCAGCCGCTGCCCGACCCGGGGGACGAGGACCTCAACACCCTGCGCGCCCGGGCGCTGGCCGACGAGCCGATCCTGCTGGCGGCGATCTCCGAGCTGCTCGAGCGCCCGCACTCGGCCGCGTTCGAGTACGGCCTGGACCTGCTGGTCACCGGCCTCCGCGCCCGCTACTCCCCCCGCTGAGCGGAGTGGGAGGAGCGCGGTTCCCGCGCTCCTCCCACTCCGCTCAGAGCAGCGCGCCCAGCCGGTCGCCGTCCAGGGTGGCCGCCGAGGCGCGGCGGGGGGCGAGGCAGTCGCCGATCCGGTGCACCTCGAGTCCGCTGTCGCGCAGCTCCCGCCACAGCTCGTCGGCCGGCTCGCCCGGCGCCGCGACCACCACCCAGTCGACGGTGCGCCGCTGCACCGCGCCGGTCGGGTGGTGCCGCAGCCGCACGACCCGCCCCTCGACGGCCTCCACCAGCAGGTCGGTGCTCTGCCGGATGCCCAGCTCCGCGGCCCGCCGCTGCCAGCGAGGCCGGTCGAGGGTGAGCCCGAGGTCCTGGCCGACCACCATCGCCGCGGTCACCACCTCGACGGCGCACCCGCGCGCGGCGAGCAGCTCGGCCACCGACGGCGCGGCCGCGGACCCGAGGTCGTCGACGACGAGGACGGCGCCGGCCGGGGCCACCGCCCCGCCGAGCACCTCGCGGACGTCGACCACCCGGCCGCTCTCCCCCGCCCACGCCGGCCGGGCCGCACGGGCTCCGGTGGCGAGGACGACGACGTCGGCGGCCTGCGCCCGCACCAGGTCGGCGGTGGCGCGGACGCCGGTGCGCACCTCGACGCCGGCCCGCGCACACTCGGCGGCCAGGTCGTCGGCCAGCGGCCGCAGCCCGCCGCGGCCCGGGGCGGACGCCGCGACGCGGACCGCCCCCCCGGTCTCCGGCCGCTCCTCCAGGACGGTGACCGCGTGCCCCCGCTGGGCGGCGGTCGCGGCCGCCCGCAGGCCGGCCGGACCCCCGCCGACGACGAGCACCCGGCGGCGGCGCACCGGCGGCTCGAGCGGCGCCTCGCGGCCGGCCCGCGGGTTGGTCACGCAGCCCAGCGACCGGTTGGTCCCCACCGCGCCGGCGCACTCCTGGTTGCAGCCCAGGCAGGTGCGGATCTCCCCCGCCCGCCCGCCGAGCGCCTTGGCGGCGAACTCCGGGTCGGCGATCTGCCCGCGGGCGAGGCCGACCATGTCGCAGTCGCCGTCGGCGAGCGCCCGCTCGGCCTGGGCGGGGTCGAGGTACCGGCCGACGCCCACGACCGGCACCCCGACGGCGGCCCGGATCGCGGCGGGGACGTGCCGCGCGTACCCGGGCGGGGTGGTCATCGGGGGGATGACGCGCTCCAGGGTCGCCGTCGCCACCCCGACGGTGGTGCTGACGTAGTCGACCAGCCCGCGGTCGGCCAGCAGCCGGGCGGTCGCTGCCGCCTCCGCGAG
Source organism: Geodermatophilus sp. CPCC 206100 (assembly GCF_048569675.1). Lineage (NCBI taxonomy): Bacteria > Bacillati > Actinomycetota > Actinomycetes > Geodermatophilales > Geodermatophilaceae > Geodermatophilus > Geodermatophilus sp. CPCC 206100. The sequence continues at coordinate 29,565 of NZ_JAQISV010000054.1, read as the reverse complement.
CGTCGTCCCGTCCGCCACGCCCTCCTCCCCCGCCAGCCGGACGCCGACGGCGAGCCCCGGCCCGACCGCCTCCCGGACCGCGCCCAGCACCTCGACGAGGAAGCGGGCCCGGTGCTCCAGCGGGCCGCCGTAGCCGTCGGTGCGCCGGTTGGTGGCGCGGGACAGGAACTGGCGCACGAGCGACGACTGCGAGCCCTGGACCTCCACCCCGTCGAACCCGCCCGCCGCGCACCGGGCGGCGACGTCGGCGTAGCCGGCCACCAGGCGGGCGACGTCGGCCGCGGTGGCCTCCCGCGGCACCGCGCGGAACAGCGGGTCGGGCACGGCGGACGGCGCGACGACCGGCGCCCGGGTGTACGTGCCGTCGGACTGGCCGCCGTTGTGGTTGAGCTGGGCGAACACCGGCGTCCCGTGCGCGTGCACCGCGTCGGTGACCAGGCGGTACCCGGGCAGGACGGCGGGGTCGTAGCCGCGCACCAGCTTCTCGTAGGGGCGGTCGGCCGGGTCGACGGTCGACTCCTCGGTGACCACGAGCCCGGCACCGCCGGCCGCGCGGGCCGCGTAGTAGGCGGCGTGCCGGGCGGTGGGCAGGCCGTCGACGGCGAAGTTCGTGAGGTGGGCCGGGAAGACCACCCGGTTGGGCAGCGTCACCGGGCCGACCTGCAGCGGCGCGGCCAGCCGCTCGAACGCCACCCGCTCCCCCATCCCCTCGCCGGACCTCGGGACACTCTGGCGCATGGCACCCCGACGCTGCCCCTGCGGGACCGGTCTCCCCTACGCCGAGTGCTGCGGGCGGCTGCACGACGGCTCGGCGACCGCGGCCACCGCCGAGCAGCTGATGCGCTCCCGCTACAGCGCCTTCGCCGTCGGGGACCCCGCCTACCTGCTGGCGACCTGGCACCCGGCCACCCGCCCGCGCTCGCTGTCGCTGGACCCCCAGGTCCGCTGGACCGGGCTCGACGTGCTCGCCACGACCGGCGGCGGGCTGCTGGCCGCCGAGGGGACGGTCGAGTTCCGGGCCTGGTACCGGCACGAGGGGGAGACCGGCAGCCAGCACGAGGTCAGCCGGTTCGCGCGGGTGGACGGCGCCTGGCGCTACCTCGACGCGGGCTGACCGGCCTCCGTGGCCACGGAGGCCGCGTATCGGCCCTGGGTGTCGGGGGCGACCGGGCGGGGAAGGAGCCGGGCACACCATCCGGTCGCGTACGACGAGAGGACGACATGAGCGCCGAGGACACCCGCAAGGTCGCCCAGCTGCTGGACGGGGAGCGCTTCGGCTTCCTCACCACCACCACGCCCGAGGGCAAGCTGACCAGCCGGCCGATGACCCTGCAGGAGGTGGAGTTCGACGGCGACCTGTGGTTCTTCGCCGAGCGGGGCGCCGACTGGGTGACCCACATCGCCGCCTCGCCCGAGGTGAACGTCGGCGTCGGCTCGGGCGGCACCTGGGTCTCCCTCACCGGGCACGCCCTCGTCGTCAACGACCCGGCGAAGAAGAAGGAGCTGTGGAACGCCGGCGTCGAGGCGTGGCTGCCCCAGGGCCCCGAGGACCCGTCGGTGATCCTGGTCAAGGTGGACGCCGACTCGGCGGAGTACTGGGACGCGCCGGGCGGCCGGCTGGCGACCGCGTTCAGCTTCGCGAAGGCGAAGGTCACCGGGCAGCGGATCGACTCCGGCGAGAACGAGAAGGTCGACCTCTGAGCCTCAGCCGCTGAGCGCCGCCCGCGCCGCGCGCCGGCCCTCGAGGACCGCCTCGAGCACGGTGCGCGGCGCGACGACGTCGCCCGCCAGGACGCCGGTCGCGGGCGGGTCCCCGGGCAGGCGCGGGCCGGCGTCCACCACCACGGCGCAGGGCACCCGCCGCTCCTGACCGGTCCAGCGGTCGGCGAGCACCGCCGTCCCGCCGCCGGCGGACCGCAGCAGGCAGCCGGTCTCCCGCCGGACGCCGGCCCGCTGCAGCCGGGTGTTGGCCGGCGCCAGGTCGGGCCCCAGGCGGGCGCCCACGACGTCGTCCGGCGTCACCACGGTGACCTCCCGGCCGGCCGCGGCGAGCAGCTCGGCCACCCCGGTCCCGGCCGGCCCGCCGGCCGGGTCGTGCACGACGACCGGCCCTGCGGGCAGGGGAGCACCGCCGAGCACGTCAGCGGCGGTCAGCGTGACGGACCGGTCCACCTCGGGGTCGCGCCCGCCGGGAGCGACGACGTCTCCTGCCCCGGCCGCCGCGCCGAGCTCCACCCGCACGCCCGAGCGCGCGCACTCCCCGGCCAGCCAGTCGGCCAGCAGGGCGAACCGCTCGCGGCCGGGCAGCGCGGCCACCAGAGGCAGCGCCCCCCCGAGCCGGTCCGACCGCTCCACCAGCCGGACCTCGGCGCCGGACCCGGCGAGCACGCGCGCCGCCTCCAGCCCCGCGGGGCCACCGCCCAGCACGGTCACCCGCCGCCCGGCGCCGGAGGGGACGTCGGTCGGCTCCTCCGTCTCGTGTCCGCTGGCGGGGTCGGCGACGCAGCTGACCAGCGGGTTGCGCATGTCGCGCACCTGGCAGGCCTGGTTGCACAGCGTGCACGGCCGCACCGGCAGCCCGGCCCGGACGCGGGCCACGAGGCCGGCATCGGCGATCTGGGCGCGGGTCATCTCCACCGCATCCGCGACGCCGGCGACGAGGGCGGCCTCGGCGGCGGCGACGTCGACCACCGAGCCCTGCAGCACGACCGGCGTCCGGCCGGCGACGGTTCGGACGGCCCGGGTCAGTTCGGCGTTGAACCCCGGTGGGGTGTGCCCGTCGGGCCGGTACGCCGACGGCGCCAGCCCGCTGCCCCGGACGACGACCAGCAAGTCGACCAGGGGCGCCAGCTCGGCCGCGTACCGGGCGGCCGTCTCCGGCGTGATCCCGGCCCAGGGCGCCTGCTCGTCGCAGGACAGCCGCAGCGCCAGGACCCGGCCGGGGCCGAGTTCCGACCGGACCGCGGCCAGCACCTCGCGCAGCAGCCGCAGCCGGTCGGCGCCGTGGGCGTCGGTGCGGGTGTTGGTCAGGCCGGAGGCGAACTGGCGCAGCAGCGAGCGCGGGCCGGCGTCCACCTCGACGCCGTCGGTCCCGGCGGCGACCGCGGTCTCGGTCGCCGCGGCGAAGCCCCCGACCAGCGCGGCCAGCTCCGGCGGCTCCATCTCCGCCGGGACCTCGCGGCTGCTGACGTCCGGTACGCGGGAGGGTGCCCACAGGGCCGACCGGGAGTACGCGGCGGTGCCCTGACCGCCGGTGTGCCCGAGCCCGGCCAGCACGAGCGCGCCGGACGGTCGGCAGGCGACGACCACGTCGGCCCAGCCGGGCCCGCAGTCGGCGGCCAGCGGCGCGCGCTCGTAGGGCCAGTCGCTGTCGTGCACCGACGCGGTCTCGGTGACGAGCACGCCGCAGCCGCCGGCGGCGCGGCGCGCGTAGTAGGCGACGTGCCGGTCGGACAGGGCGCGACCGCGGCCCAGGTTGGTCTCGTGCGGGCCGAACAGCACCCGTGAGGGCGCCGTCCGGCCCGCCAGGACCAGTGGTTCGAGGAGCCTCAGCGCAGGTCGAGCCCGGCCAGCGGCGACTCGTCGCAGATCTTCGCGGGGATGGCCGGCATGCCCAGCAGCGTCGGCTGGCCGCGCACCGGGCCCTTGTGCGAGTGGTCGATGTGGCTCTTCGGCGTAACGAGGTCCAGGTCGCGGGCGGCCAGGGCGCTCTCGCCGTAGCCCTGCACGCACTCGGGGTCGGGGCCGTCCAGCGGCAGGCCGGTGAAGAACTTGGCCGCCATGCAGCCACCGCGGCAGGCGTCGAAGTGGGCGCACTTGGTGCAGGCGCCGCCGGTCTGCGGGCTGCGCAGGTCGGCGAACAGCTCGCTCTGCTGCCACACGCGCTGGAAGCCGCCCTCGTTCCGGACGTTGCCGGCGAGGAAGTTCTCGTGGATGGCGAACGGGCACGCGTAGACGTCGCCCACCGGGTCGATCAGGCAGACGACCCGGCCGGCGCCGCACAGGTTCAGCCCGGGCAGGGCCTCGCCGAACGCCGAGAGGTGGAAGAACGAGTCACCGGTCAGGACGTTGTCGCCGTTGGCCAGCAGCCAGGAGTAGAGCTCCCGCTGCTGCTGCTGGGTCGGGTGCAGCTCGTCCCAGACGTCGGCGCCCCGGCCGGACGGGCGCAGCCGGGTGATCCGCAGCTGGGCGCCGAAGGAGTCGGTCAGGGCCTTGAACGCGTCGAGCTGACCGGCGTTCTCGCGGGTGACGACGACGGAGACCTTGAAGTCCTTCATCCCGGCCTCGGCCAGGTTCTCCAGCGCGCGGATGGCGGTGGCGTAGGAGCCGGTGCCGCGGACCCGGTCGTTGACCTCGGCGGTCGCGCCGTCCAGGGAGATCTGCACGTCGACGTAGTCGGTGCGGGCCAGCTGCGCGGCGCGGGTCTCGTCCAGCTTCACGCCGTTGGTGGAGAACTTGACGCCGACGTCGTGGCCGATCGCGTAGTCGAGCAGGTGCCAGAAGTCCGGCCGGACCGTGGGCTCGCCGCCGCCGACGTTGACGTAGAAGACCTGCATCCGCTGCAGCTCGTCGATGACCGCCTCGGCCTCGGCGGTGCTGAGCTCGCGCGGGTCCCGCCGTCCGGAGCTGGACAGGCAGTGCGCGCACGCCAGGTTGCAGGCGTAGGTGAGCTCCCAGGTGAGGCAGATCGGCGCATCCAGGCCGTACTCGAACTGGTCGATCAGCCGCCCGCCGACGGGGCGCTCGGGTGCGGGCGTGCGGGGCGGCAGGACGGCGGTCATGCGGAGCTCTCCCGGGCTTCGATCATCTGCGAACGTGCGAGGTCGGCCAGCGCCTTGACGTAGGCGGGGCGCTGCGCCTCGGGGACCCCGCACGCCACGAGGGTGGCCGCGGCGCTGGGGTGGTCGGCCAGCGTCTCGACGACGGTGACCAGCGTCTTCGACTTGAGGAAGGACAGCTTCCGGTTGCCGAAGTGGTAGACCAGCGCGCCGAACGGCTCCGGACGCAGGGCCACCGAGCGGGCGCGCCGCCAGGGCAGCGCCGGGTCGAACGGGTGCGTTGCGGCGCCGGCGACCCCCACGGGGCCCGCCGGCGCCGCCTCCGGGGCGTCGATCAGTACACCCCGCACATGCCGTCGATGGAGACCTCCTCGACGAGCGACTCCTCGACCAGGACCTCCTCGGCGGCGGGCGCCTCGGTGGCCTGAGTGTCGGTGGTGTCGGGCATGGCGCCTCCTGTGATCGGGGTTACGGAGTGGGGTGGACGTTAGTGACACCCAGTGCCACCGGCAACACCGGGTCCGGGGGCGCGGATCCCCTCCGTCGGGGTGAGCGGGAACGCCGTCCCCGGCACCGGGTGCAGCAAGATGGGAGGCGTGACGGTGGTGGTCGGCGACGTGCGGGCCGAGACGCGGACCCGCATCGAGCAGGCCGCCCTCGACCTGTTCGCGCGCAAGGGCTTCGAGCAGGTCACCACCGACGAGATCGCCGACGCGGCGGGGATCAGCCGGCGCACCTTCTTCCGGTACTTCGCCACCAAGGCCGACGCGGTCTGGGGGGACTTCGGCTCGCACGTCGACCGGCTGGACCGCCTGCTCTCGACGGCCCGCACCGACCAGCCGGTGCTGGCCTCCATCTGCGCGGCGTACGTCGAGGTCAACGACTACGCCGCGGCCGACCTGCCGATGCTGCGGCAGCGGATGGCGCTGATCCTCGGGGAGCCGGCGCTGCAGGCGCACTCGCAGGTGCGCTACGCCGACGTCGACCGGGTGGTCGCCGAGCACGTCGCGCGGCGCGCCGGACAGGCACCGGACGCCCTGCTCCCCCGCCTGGTCGCCACCACCACCCGCGCCGCCGCGACCACCGCCTTCGAGGTGTGGCTGGCCGACGGCACGACGTCCCTGGGCGACGACCTGCACGCCGCCTTCGACCAGCTCGCCGCCGGCTTCCCCACCCTGCGCACCCGCTGACCCTCGCACCGACGGTTCGAGGTGCCTGCCCGACGGTGGACCACAGCCGGTTCCCAGCGGCCGTTCAGGCGGCCAGCCACTCCGCCAGGCCGCCCAGCAGCCGGTCGACGTCGGAGTCGTCGCTGTACGGGGCCAGGCCCACCCGCAGGCCGCCGGCGTCGCCCAGCCCGAGCCACCGCGAGGCCTCGATCGCGTAGAAGGAGCCGGCCGGCGCGTTCACCCCGCGGGCGGCGAGGAAGCGGTACGCATCGGTGGCGTCCCGACCCGCGAAGGTCAGCAGCAGCGTGGGCGTGCGCCGCCGCGCCCGGGACCACACGGTGACGCCCGGCAGGCTCCGGACGCCGTCCTCGATGCGCTCCCGCAGCCGGTCCTCGTGCGCCTCCACCGCCGCCAGGCCGACCTCGAGCCGGGCCCGCCGGTCGCCCTCCGGGCCGCCCAGTCCGGCGAGGAAGTCGACCGCCGCGGTGGTGCCCGCGAGCAGCTCGTAGGGCAGCGTGCCCAGCTCGAACCGCTCCGGGACGGCGTCGGTGGAGGGCAGCAGCTTGTCGGGGTGGAGGGTGTCCAGCAGGGCCGGTGCGGCGATCAGGCAGCCGCAGTGCGGGCCGAGGAACTTGTACGGCGAGCAGGCGTAGAAGTCGGCGCCGAGCGCGGCGACGTCCACCGCGGCGTGCGCGGTGAGGTGGACGCCGTCGACGTGGGTGAGCGCGCCGGCGTCGTGCGCGAGCGCGGTGATCGCGGCGACGTCCGGGCGCGTGCCGATGAGGTTGGAGGCACCGGTGACCGCGACCAGCCGGGTGCGGTCGCTGAGCAGCCCGCCGACCGCCTCGGGCGCGAGCTCGCCGGTGGCCGGGTCGAACTCCGCCCAGCGCACCGTCGCCCCGCGGGCGTGCGCCGCCTGCACCCACGGCCGCACGTTGGCGTCGTGGTCCAGCCGGGTCACCACCACCTCGTCGCCGGGGCCCCAGCCGGCCGACAGCGTGCGGGACAGGTCGTAGGTCAGCGAGGTGGCGCTGCGCCCGAAGACGACCCCGCCGGGGTCCCCGGCGACCAGGTCGGCGACGGCCGCCCGCGCCGCGAGGACGACGTCGTCGGCGGTGCGCTCGGCCGCGGTGACCCGCCCGCGGTTGGCGATCGGCGCGGTCAGCGTGGCCGCCACCGCCGCCGCCACCTGCTCGGGCACCTGGGAGCCGCCCGGGCCGTCGAAGTGCGCCGTCCCGGCGCGCAGGGCGGGGAAGCAGGACCGGACGGCCTCGACGTCGTAGCTCACCGGGCCAGCATGCCCAGGCCCGCGCCGCGGGCCCGCACCGGCCACCGTTCGTGCACACAGCGCGGTTCCGAGGGCCTGGACACCGCGCTGCGTGCACACAGCGCGACGGTCAGCCGTCCCCGTCAGGCGAGGCGAGCTGCGCCGCGCGCCGCGCCAGCCGGCGTGGGAGCAGCACCTGGACCGACAGCAGGCCGCCGAAGAACACGACCGCCAGCCACCAGGGCCACGCGGGCGTGCGCGTGAGGGCGAAGGTCAGGGCGAGGGCCAGCAACAGGACGAAGAAGGGCAGCGCCCACCTGCGCTGGCGGAGGAGGAGGGACCGCTGCACGAGCGCTAGGCGACGGGCGGCCTCCCGCAGCTCAGGGTCCTCGGGCAGGGATCCGCGGACGGCCACCCGGCCGGCCCGGCGGAGCAGGTCGGTCCGGTCGGTGCCGACGGCCTCGTGGACCCGGCGCCGCTGCCGCGCGAGCAACGGGCCCATCAGCAGTCCGAAGAGGACGCCTCCGACCACCCCGCCGACCACGGCACCGGCCCAGCTCTGTCCCTGCAGGAGCCGGCCGGCCAGCGACATCCAGACGGCGAAGAAGACACCCGTGACGAGGGACAACACCCACCACGGGGCCTTCTCCAACCATGCGCGCACGCGCGCCATGGTGTGCGGGAGGTGATCAGGGAGCCAGCCGCTCACCCGGTCGGGTGAGCGCTCGCGGTTCGTGCACACAGCGCGGTTCCGAGGGCCTGGACACCGCGCTGTGTGCACACACCGCGGGTCAGCGGGCCGAGTGCACGATCCGGTCGGGGCGGACGACGACCTCCGCGGCCCGCGCCCGCCGCAGCCACGCGGTCAGCGCGCCGTCGACGTCGGCCACCACCACCTCGGGCGAGCCCTGCGGCCGCACCCCGAGCCGCCCGGGCGCCAGCAGCCGCAGCCGCGCCGTCCCGGGCCCGAGGACGTCGTCCACCGGGCAGGTGCGACCCCCGGCGGCCACCCGCGCGCGCGGCAGCAGCGTGCCGGCCAGCCGCCGCCCCGCCCGCCCGTCGCGCCGCACCAGCGGGCCCGGGCGCAGCGACGGCGTGCGGCTGTCGGTGGCCAGGCCGGCGACGGCGGGCACCCGGCGGGCGACGGCCAGCACGCCGCGGCGCAGACCGGTCACCCGCCGCCCCCCGCCGGTCATCAGCGCGCCGACCAGCAGCGCGACCCGCACCAGGGCCCGCGCGTGCGGCACCCGCTCCGCCGCGTGGGTGTCGAGCAGCTCCTCGGGCGCCTCCCCGGTGAGCACCGCCGCGAGCTTCCAGGCCAGCTGGTGCACGTCGCGCAGCCCGAGGCCGAGCCCCTGGCCGATGAAGGGCGGGGTCAGGTGCGCGGCGTCGCCGGCCAGCAGCACCCGGCCGTTCCGCCAGCGGTCGGCCACCTGGGCCCGGTAGACGTACTCGGCGACGCGGACCACCTCCGCGGCCGACGCGCCGTAGGGCGCCAGGAGGCCGGGCAGGCGGGCCCGCAGCGAGTCGAGCGTCTCCCCCGGCCGCATCCGGAACTCCCAGCGGTACCGGTCACCGGCGACGGGCATGAAGGTCGCGGGCCGGTGCGGGTCGCAGACCTGGTGCACGCCGGGCCACACCGGCAGCGGCGGCGCCCAGCGGAGGTCGGCGACCAGCCAGCGCGCCGGGCGGCCGAGGTCGCGCATCCGCCCGCCGAGCAGCCCGCGCACCGTGCTGTTGGCCCCGTCGCAGCCGAGCACCGCCGCGGCCGCCAGCTCGATCCCCGCGCCGGTGAACCGGTCGACGGCCGTGACCGTCACCCCGCCGTCCTGGGCCAGCCCCGTCACCTCGACGCCGGTGCGCAGCTCCACCCCGGGCGTGCGGCGGACGGCGGCCAGCAGGAGGTCCTCCAGGTCGGGCTGGTGGAACATCGACCCCTGCGGCCAGCCGTGCCGTCCCGCGGACGCGGCCCGCCGGAACTCGGCGAGGGTGCGCCGGCGGCCGTCGAGCAGCCGCAGCCCCGCCATCGGCCGGCTGAGCGCCAGGAACTCCTCGGCCACGCCGGCGTCGGCCAGTGCACGCAGGGCCTCGTCGTCCAGGTGCACCGCGCGCGGGCGGGCGTAGGGCGCCGGCTGCCGCTCGAGCACCACCACGGAGAGCCCACGGCGGGCCAGGAGCAGCGCCGCGGTCAGCCCGACCGGACCGGCGCCGACCACGACCACCGGTCCGCCTGCCACCCCGCCACTCTCCCAGCGGGCGGGCCGTGGAGTTGCGGGGAGGTTGCACCCGGCTTCCCATGGGTGTGACGCGCGCCATAGCGTGCCGGACACGGTCATGCGCTCGTGCATGCACGACGGCCCTCCACGGCGAGGGCCAGAGGAGGTTCCCTGTGCCCGTGAACACCCGCGGCGCGATCATGCGCTCCGCACCCGGCAAGTGGGAGGTCACCGACCTGGTCGCGGACGACCCGCGCACCGGTGAGCTGCAGGTCAAGGTGGCCGCCTCCGGCCTCTGCCACTCCGACGACCACGTCGCGACCGGCGACATGCCCGTCGGGCACTACCCCTTCCTCGGCGGCCACGAGGGCGCGGGTGTGGTCACCGCGGTCGGCCAGAACACCCCGGGCTTCAAGGAGGGCGACCACGTCGTCTTCTCGTTCCTGCCCGGCTGCGGCCGCTGTCGCTACTGCGCCAACGGCCAGCAGTACATCTGCGACTCCGGCGCGAACCTGCTGGTGGGCTCGCGCTGGGACGACGCGGAGAGCTTCCGCTTCGCCACCCCGGACGGCACGCCGGTCGGGCAGATGTGCGGCCTGGGCACCTTCGCCGAGGTGACCACCGTCGACGTCCGCTCCACGGTGAAGATCCCGGAGGACATCCCGCTGGACGTGGCCTGCCTGGTCGGCTGCGGCGTCGGCACCGGCTGGGGCACCGCGGTGCAGGCCGGCGAGGTGCGCGCCGGCGACACGGTGATCGTCATGGGCATCGGCGGCATCGGCATCAACGCCGTCCAGGGTGCGGCGCACGCCGGCGCCAGCCACGTCATCGCCGTCGACCCGGTGGGGTTCAAGCGCGAGAAGGCCCAGGAGTTCGGCGCGACGCACGCCTTCAGCAGCATCGAGGAGGCCGCCGAGTTCGGCCGCAGCGTCACCAACGGCCAGGGCGCGGACAAGGCGCTGATCACCGTCGGGGTCATCAAGGGCGAGCACGTCGCCCAGGCGTTCGACGCGATCGGCAAGGGCGGGCGGGTCGTCATCACCGGCCTCGGCGACCTCACCGAGGTGGGCATCCCGATCAACCCCAGCATGTTCGCGCTGTTCACCAAGGAGATCCGCGGCGCCCTGTTCGGCGACCAGAACCCCAGCGCCGACATGCTGAAGATGCTGCGGCTCTACCAGGAGGGGAAGCTGAAGCTCGACGAGCTGATCACCAACCGCTACAAGCTCGACGACATCAACCAGGGCTACGAGGACATGCACGCCGGCAAGAACCTGCGCGGTGTGATCATGCACAGCTGAGGGACCCTGCCCCGCCAGGGGCCGTTCCAGCACGTCACCAGGGCCGGGGCGCTCCCCCTGGGGAGCGCCCCGGTCGCGCGTCGCACGAACCCGAGGAGCACCCCCTTCGTGAGCACCACCACCACCGCGCGCCGGCTCGACGTGACCGGCATGGTCCGCGTCGCGCGGGACCGCGTCGTCGCCCGCCTGCGCGAGGCCGAGGTCGTCGCCGCGGCCCTGTCGGCCGGGCGCAACGTCCTGCTCGAGGGCCCGCCGGGCACCGGCAAGACGACGCTGCTGCGCGCGCTGGCCGACGGCGCCGGCGTGCCGCTGGTCCTGGTCGAGGGCAACGCCGAGCTCACGCCCACCCGGCTGGTCGGCCACCACGACGCCTCGCGGGTGCTCACCGAGGACTACCGCGCCGAGAACTTCGTCCCCGGGCCGCTCACCCGGGCGATGACCGACGGCGCGATCCTCTACGTCGAGGAGCTCAACCGGGTGCCGGAGGAGACGATGAACGTCCTCCTCGGCGTCCTGTCCGAGCGCGAGATGCACGTGCCCCGCTTCGGCCGGGTGACCGCCCGCCCCACCTTCCGGCTGGTCGCGGCCATGAACCCGTTCGACGCCGTGGGCACCGCCCGCGTGACGCCGGCGCTCTACGACCGCTCCTGCCGGGTGGCGATGGGCTACCAGGACGAGGCGGCCGAGCTCGCCGTCGTCGGCACCGCGACCGAGGGGCCGCAGGAGCTGGTCGCCCGCTCGGTGCGGACGGTGCGGATCACCCGCGACCACCCCGAGCTGCGGATCGGGTCCTCCGTCCGCGGGGCCATCGACACCGTCCTGATCGCCCTGGAGCTGGCGACCGTGCGCGGCGCGGACGCCGTCGACGACACCGCGGGCCTGGACGCGGCCCTGGCCGCGCTCACGGGCAAGGTCACGCTGGCCGACGGCACGGCCCGCCCGGTGGAGGACGTCGTCGCCGACATCTGGCGGCGGGCGGGTGAGGAGCTGGGAAAAGCCTGACGCCCGAGGACCCGGGCGACCCCGCCGACACGGCCGAACCACCGCCGCCACCACCACCCCCGCCGGGGCCCGGCGGTCTGCAGGACCCGCCCGGGCGCCGTCCGCCGCAGCCCGCGCCGGTCGAGGACGCCGAGGACGTCGAGCAGCTGCTCCAGCAGCACGCCGCCCGCAAGGCCGGCCGCGACGAGCTGGCCCGCGCGTACCCGGAGTTCCAGCAGGTCTCGCCGCAGCTCGGCGAGCTGGACGAGGAGGCGATGGCCGACCTCACCGCGCGCGACCCCGAGGCCGCGAACCGGCTGCTCACCGCGATGGGACGGGCCTTCGACCCGGGGCTGCGCGCCGCCGCCCGGGCCCTCGCCTGCCGGCTGCCGGTGGGCACGCCGCGGGCCGGCATCCCCGACCGGCCCGGCACCCGCCGCGTGGTGACCCGGCGGGACCCCACCGGGACCGACGTGGACCTCGACGCCACGCTGGCCGCCCGCGGCGCGGAGCCGCACTGGCGGGCCGAGCACCTGCACACCCGCGGCTGGCGCTCCACCGGCCGCGCCTGCGTGCTGCTCGTCGACGCGTCCGGGTCGGTCGCCGGGGACGAGCTGGCAGTCGCCGTCCTCACCGCCGCCGCGCTGTCCCAGCGGATGCGGCCCGAGGACGAGCTCGCCGTCGTCGCGTTCTGGTCGCAGGCGGTCGTGCTGCGCCCCCTGTCGCCCGACCCGCGCACCGACGCCGTCATCGACCGGCTGTTCGACCTGTCCGGCGGGGGCACCACCGACCTCGACCTGGGGCTGCGCACCGCGGCCGGGCAGCTGGCGCGGTCCCGGGCGGCCGCGCGGGACGTGCTGCTGCTGTCGGACGGCATGCCCACCGACAGCCCCGACCCGCTGCCGGCCGCCGCCGCGCTGGCCCGCGCCGGCGCGCACCTGCACGTCCTCTCGCTGTCGGACGAGCCGGAGTCGGTCGCCAACTGCGCCGCCCTCGCCGCGGCGGGCGACGGCCGGGTCGCCCCGCTGCACCGGCCGACCCAGGCCCCGGCCGCCGTGCGCGCCGTCCTCGGCTGAGAGGAGCCCGCCCGGGCACGGCTGGCAGGATCCCGGGCGTGACGCCGTCGTCGGCGGCCGGGGACCAGCGGCCGGGAACCGTGGACCCGGCCTACACCGGGGTGACCGTCGGCGACCTGCTGGCGCGGGTCGGCCCGGGCCTGCTGCGCCCGGTCACCACGTCGGTGGCGCTGCTGTCCCGGCGGGTCGGCGGGGTGTGCATCCACGACGGCGCCGCGGCCGACGCGCTGCCCGGCGAGCTGCTGCTGGCCGTCGGGACCGAGCCGACGCGTGCGGCGGTGGGCGAGGTGCTGGCGCACGCCGCCGCCCTCGACCTGCCCGGCGTCGTGCTGCGCAGCGGCCGCCCGCTGGACCGCGCGCTGGCCGGTCAGGCCGAGGCCCAGGGCGTGGCGCTGCTGGTCGCCGCCCCGACCCCGTGGGCCCACCTGGCCAGCCTGCTGCGCGCGGCGCTGGTCAGCGCGCCGGCCGGGCCGGCCGACCAGCCGGAGCCGGCGGTCCTCGGCGACCTGTTCGCCTTCGCCACCGACGTCGCCCGGCGGGTGGGCGGCGCCGTCACCGTGGAGGACCCGAGCTACCGGGTGCTGGCGTACTCGAGCATCCGGGCCGAGGTGGACGAGCCGCGCAAGCAGACCATCCTGGGCCGGGCCGTGCCCGGGCCGTTCGTGACCCTGCTGGAGCAGCGCGGGGTGTTCTCGGCGCTGCGCTCCACCGACCAGGTGGTGCACACCGAGCCGGTGCCCGAGCTGGGGCTGGGGCCGCGCTGGGCGGTCGGCATCCGGGCGGCCGGGGAGTTCCTCGGCTCGCTGTGGGTGGCCGAGTCCGGCGGGCCGCTGCGGGCCGACAGCGAGGCGGCGCTGCAGGAGGCGGCCCGCACGGCCGCGCTGCACATGCTCTACCACCGGCTGGAGCTGCAGTCCGACCAGACCCGCACCCAGGACGTCGCCCGCGACCTGCTGGCCGGCGGCAGCCCGGCCGACCTGCTGGCCACCAGCGCGGGGCTGCGGCTCGAGGACGCCCACTGGGTGGTGGTCATGGAGTCCCGGGAGGCGGTTCCGGAGCGGGCCCGGCTGGCCCGCGCGGTGAGCACGCACTGGGCCACGCTGGGCCGCCGGGGGCTCGTCGTCGAGCAGGGCCCGCGGGTCTACACCGTCGTCCCCGCCGCGGGGGACGACGACGCCGCACCCCTGCGCGCGGCCACGGACGCCGCCCGGTACGCCGCGCGGGCCACGGGGCTGCAGGTGCTGACGTCCGTGGGGTCGCTGGCCACCGCGCCGCGCGACATCGCCCGGTCCCGCCGGCACGCCGACAGCGCGCTGCGGGTGCTGCGGCACGGCCTGGTCCGCGACACCGTCGTCACCCACGCGGCGGTGCGCAGCCAGGTGACCCTGCTGGACCTGGTCGACCTGGTGCGCGAGCGCCCGGAGCTGCGGGACGGGAAGGTGCAGGCGCTGGCCGAGGCGGACCGGTCCGGCGCGCTGGTGGACACGCTCGCGGCCCACCTGGACGCCTTCGGCGACGTCCGCGTGGCCGCCCAGCGGCTGGGCGTGCACCCGAACACCTTCCGGTACCGCCTGCGCCGCCTCCAGGAGCTCGTCGGCCTGGACCTCGCCGAGCCGGCCGAGCGGATCGTCGCGGCCCTCCAGCTGCGCGCGCTGCCGCCCCGCTGAGCCGCCGGTTCAGGCGCGCAGCTCCTCGCGGGAGGTCGTGACCCGGTCGAGGACCTCCGGCAGCGGCAGCCCGCCGATGCCCGGTCCCTGCGGCACCGGCAGCCGGCCGTCCTCGAGGACGAAGGGCTCGGTGATGTCCTCGCGGTAGAAGCGGCTGGACGCCGACGTGTCGCCGGGCAGGGTGAAGCCGGGCAGCGAGGCGAGCGCGACGTTGGCCGCCCGGCCGAGGCCGGTCTCCAGCATGCCGCCGCACCACACCGGGACGCCGAGCGCCGCGCAGACGTCGTGCACCCGCGCCGCCTCCAGGTACCCGCCGACCCGGCCGGCCTTGACGTTCACCACGCTGCACGCGCCCCGGCGGATCGCGTCGGCCGCCGACGCCGCGGACACCACCGACTCGTCCAGGCAGACGGGCGTCGCGATGGTCGCGGCCAGCCGCACGTGGGCCTCGATGTCCTCCTCGGCGAAGGGCTGCTCGATGAGCAGGAGGCCGAGGTCGTCGAAGCGCGCGAGGTGGCGCAGGTCGGTGGTCGTGTAGGCGGTGTTGGCGTCCACCTGCAGCAGCAGGTCGTCGCCGAACTCCGCGCGGACGGCGGCCATCGGCTCGAGGTCCCAGCCGGGCTCGACCTTGAGCTTGATCCGGCGGTACCCCTGCTCGACGTAGCCGCGCACCTCGTCCACCAGCTCGGGGACCGACGGCGCGATGCCCACCGAGACCCCGCAGTCGACCCGGTCGCGGACGCCGCCGAGGTAGGCGGCCAGGGACAGGGACGCCGCCCGCAGCTCGGCGTCCAGCAGGGCCGTCTCCAGCGCCGCCTTGGCCATGCGGTGGCCGATCACGGCCGAGACCCGGGAGGCCAGCTGCCGGGCCGAGCCCAGGGGCGCGGCCACCACCTGCGGCACCAGGTACTGCCGGAGCACCTGCTGCGCCCCCGCGACGTACTCGCTGCTGTAGACCGGGTCGGCCAGCGCCACGCACTCCCCCCAGCCCTCCCCCACGTCGGTCACCACGCGGACCAGCAGGATGTCGCGCGCGGTCTGCGTGCCGAACGAGGTACGGAAGGGCCGGACCAGCGGCATCGCGATCCGCCGCAGCTCGACCATCTCGACCTTCACGGGGTGTCCTCCTGGGCGTCGTCGTTCGTCAGCACCTGCAGCAGCCGGGCCACCAGGGCGGTGCGCTCGGCGAGGGCGGGCACCGACACCCGCTCGCCGCGGGCGTGCGCGCCGGCGCCCACGGCGCCGAGGCCGTCGAGGGTGGGGACGCCGATGCCCGCGGTGAAGTTGCCGTCGGACCCGCCGCCGACCGCGCGCCCGTCCGGCAGGGCGAACCCCAGCTCGGCGGCGCACCGTGCGGCCAGGGCCATCAGCGCGGTGGACGCCGCGGCCTCCAGCGGCGGCCGGTTGACGCCCCCGAGCAGCTGCAGCGCCGCGCCGTCCAGCGTCGGGGTCAACGCGCGGAGCGCGTCGTCGACCCGCTGCTGCTCGGCCGCCGTCCACGCCCGCACGTCGAGGGCGGTCTCCGCCGTCGCCGGCACGGTGTTGGTCGTCGTCCCGGCCCGCGCCACCGTCGGCGTCACCGTCGTGCCGGCGGCGGGGTCCCCGAGGGCGGCGAGCGCGGCGACCTGGGCGGCCAGCTCGACCAGGGCGTTGACCCCGGCCTCGGGCTCCAGGCCGGCGTGGCTGGCCCGGCCGGTCACCAGCAGCCGGTACATGGACACGCCCTTGCGGGCGGTCTTGGGGGCGCCGTCCGCGCTGGGCTCCAGCACGAGGACGGCGCGCGCCCGCCGGGCCTCCCGCTCGATGAGCGACCGGGACGTCGGCGAGCCGATCTCCTCGTCGCTGGTGACGAGCAGGTCGACACCGGCCACCCCCGCGGTCCGGACGGCGTGCAGCCCCTGGACCAGCCCGGCCTTCATGTCGAACACCCCGGGCCCGGTCGCGGTGTCGCCGGCCACCGAGAACGGCCAGTCCGCCGTCGTGCCCGCCGGCCAGACGGTGTCCAGGTGGGCCAGCAGCAGCACCGGCCGCTCCGCGCCCGAGCGCAGCAGCAGGTGCGGGCGCCCGTCGACGTCCAGCTCCTGGGGCCGCTCGCCGAGCACCTCGGAGACCAGCCCGCCGACCACGCCGGCGCAGGCCCGCGTGAGCGCGAGGTCCTCGCTGGGGGACTCGGTCATCACCAGCCGCTCGACCTGCGCCAGGAGCTCGCCGTCCGGCACCCGGGCGGGCAGGACGGCGGTCACCAGCCGGCCCGCCCGGCGTCGACCGGCCGGAACGCGTAGCCCGTGCCGGCCCAGATCGGCCGGCGCCCGGCCGCCCAGTGCTCGGCCAGCGCCGCGCGCGTCCGCTCCCGCCACCGGCGGGCCGCTCCCGGGTCCTCCTGCCGGAGCCGGTCGTAGTCCTCCGGCAGGGGCACGACGGGGTCCCGCCGGTCGGGCACCTCGGCCAGGCCGCGCAGCGCCGCGGTCACGTCCGCCGACGCCAGCGCCCAGCTCACCTCGAACCGGTCGCTGTGGTCGCCGGCGTTGACGATGTCGTCCATCTCCCCGTAGAAGTCCGGCCGGTAGTCGACGACCCGCGCCCCCAGCTTGGCCAGGTTGAAGTAGGCGTTGCGCCGCACCAGCGGGTCGAAGGTCCAGCGGATCTCGTCCACGCCGTGAGCCAGGCACACCCCGCGCTGCCAGAGCTTGAGCGCGTACCCGATGCCGCCCGCCCGGACACCGGGCCGGACGGCGGCCATGTGCGAGTGCAGGTGCACGCCGCCGGTCCAGCCGAGGAACCCGACGCAGGCGCCGACCGCCCGGCCGTCGCGCACGGCGGCACCCACCGTGGCGCCGGCGTGCGACATGGCCATGAGCAGGTTGGCCTGGATCCGTTGCTGGTCGCCCCACACGCCGGCGAGGACGTCCTGCACGCCGGAGACGTCGCCGTCGGTGACCGCCACCACCTCGACCCCCGCCGCGGCCGCGGCCCGGGCGGCGTCGTCACGGGCCCGGTCCACGAGCGAGGCGGCGATGCCCGATCGAGGGGTCACGACGAGGGCGCCAGCCGGCGGCCGGCCCGGGTCCCGACGTAGCTGCCGCGGTCGACGACGACCGTGCCGCCGACGAGGACGTCGAGGACCCCGCTGGCGGGGCGCACCGGGTCGGCGTAGTCGGCCTCGTCCTGCACCGTCGCCGGGTCCAGGACGACGAGGTCGGCCACCGCACCGGCGCGCACCTCCCCGCGGTCGGCGAGGCCGAAGCGGCGGGCCGGCAGCGAGGTCATCTTGCGGACGGCCTCCTCCAGCGACAGCAGGCCGGTCTCCCGGACGTAGCGGGCGAGGACCCGCGGGAACGTGCCCCACATGCGCGGGTGCGGGCGGCCCCCTCCCCCCGGGGGCAGGCCGTCGGAGCCGACCATCGTCAGCGGGTGCGCGAGGGCCTCGACGAGGTCCTCCTCCCGCATCGAGAAGATGATCATGCTGGCCTCGAGCTCCTCGGCGCGCAGCACGTCGACCAGCGCGTCGAGGGGGTCGGCGCCGGTCTCCTCGGCGATCTGCTGGATGCTCTTGCCGTCGTGGGTGTGGCTCCGCGTGGAGGCCACGACGATCCCGCCCCAGCCGCAGGCGGTGACGTGGTTCTCCCAGTCGCCGTCGTCGGCCTCGATGTCGCGGCGCAGCCGCTCCAGGCTGGCCGGCTCCTCCAGCCGCCGCAGGACCGACGGGTTCCCGCCCTCCTGGAACCACGGCGGGAGCGTGGCGGTGAGCATCGTGCTGCCGGCGAGGTACGGGTAGACGTCGTGCGTGACGTCCACCCCGCGGTCGCGGGCGGCGTCGAGCAGGGCGAGCGCCTCGCCCATGCGGCCCCACACCGCGCGCCCGGCCGCCTTGAGGTGGGACACCTGCAGCGGCCGGCCGGAGCCCTCGGCGATCCGGATCGCCTCGCTGATGCTGTCGAGCAGCATCCGGCCCTCGCCGCGCATGTGCGTGACGTAGGGCCGGTCGGCCGGCATGACCTCGGCCAGGGCCTGGATCTCCGCGTCGCGCGCGAACAGCCCCGGCGGGTAGATCAGGCCGGTGGACAGGCCGAAGGCGCCGGCCTCCAGGGCCTGCTCGGTGGCGTGGCGCATCGC
Source organism: Geodermatophilus sp. CPCC 206100 (assembly GCF_048569675.1). NCBI lineage: Bacteria > Bacillati > Actinomycetota > Actinomycetes > Geodermatophilales > Geodermatophilaceae > Geodermatophilus > Geodermatophilus sp. CPCC 206100. The sequence goes on along the minus strand of NZ_JAQISV010000054.1, from coordinate 10,997 downwards.
GGCCAGCTGGTCGGCGTCCGGCGCGCCGTCGGCCATGCCCATGGCCGCCACCCGCAGCGAGTGGTGCCCGACCAGGGGCGCGTAGTTGGTGACGTAGCCGGCGCCGTCGAGGGTGGCGAACAACTCGGGGAAGGTGCTCCAGTCGGCCACCATCGCGGGGAAGATGCGGCTCATCAGCCCCTGGAGGTCGTCGCGGTGGGCTGCCGAGATCGGCGCCAGGCTGAAGCCGCAGTTGCCCACGACCTCGGTGGTCACGCCCTGGGTGATCTTGGACTGGTCGTCCTCGGCGAGCAGCGGGGCGTTGTCGGCGTGCGAGTGCACGTCGACGAACCCCGGGCACAGGACGGCGCCGCCGAGCTCCCGGACCGCCGCACCGTCCCCGGACAGCAGGCCCGGGGGCTCCACCGCGGCGATGCGGTCGCCCTCGACCAGGACGTCGCCGGCTCGGGCCGGGGCGCCGGTGCCGTCGACGACCAGGGCGTCGCGCAGCAGCGTGCGGGGGCTCACGGCGCCGCCTCGTAGGGCGTCGGGACCACCGGCGCGGCCCCGGCGTCGGCCGGCCACCAGTGCTCGACCAGCGCGCGCCCGACGAGGCCGTTGACCACCGCGCCCTCGGCCTCGGGCAGGAACGAGGTGTCGCTGGCCTCGTGGTTGGCGACCGCGTAGGCGAAGCCGCCCCCGGAGCCGAACCGGACGATGCCCGCGTCCACCCGCGTCCCGGTGAAGAAGCCGGTCTTGCTGGCCACCGACAGCGGCGCCACCAGGCCCAGCTCCCGCGCGTAGGGGTTGGCCAGCGTGTACCGCATGGCCTGGTCCAGGTACTGCTGGGTCGCGAGGATGTCCTCGGCGGCCGCGCTCACCGCCTCCCCGAAGGCCTGCCGGGTGGCGATCAGCCGCCCGAGCTCGCAGAGGTCCCCGACGCTCGCCTCGCCCAGGCGCCGGACGTCGTCCCCGATGAGCGCGAAGTCGACGGCGTTGTGCAGCCGGATCGTCGCCAGCCCCAGCTCGGCCATCGCGTCGTTGACCGGCTCGAGGCCGCCGATCAGGTCCAGCACGATGTTGGTCGCGGTGTTGTCGCTGACCGCGATCATGAGCGTCGCGACGTCCCGCACGGTCGGCTGCAGGCCGCCGGCGAAGAGCTTGAGGACGCCGGAGCCGCCGACCCGGGCGTCGGCCTCCAGCACCACCCGGGAGTCCAGGTCGACGTCGCCGGCCTCGGCCGCCCGCAGCAGGGCGACGAGGATCGGCTCCTTGATGACGCTGGCGGTGGGCAGCAGCAGGTCGGGCTGCCACTCGACCCGCTCGCCGGTGGTGAGGTCGACGGCGGCGACCGCCAGCCGGCCGCTGAACCGGCCGGCCAGGTCGGCGATCCGGGTGTGGACGTCGACCCGCGGGCCGCTGTCGGTGAGGTGCCCCGCGGTCACAGCCCGGCCACCTCCCGGACGTACTCCAGCACCCCGCTGTCCTCGAGGAACTGGTTGTCGTCGACCAGCGGCGGGAGCTGCGAGACCTCCACGCTGCCCGGCTCGTGGTACTCGTCGACCGTCTCCTTGTCGAGGACGATCTGGGGCAGCGGGGTGACGTCGGCCGGGGGCTCGGCGCCCTCGGCGACCGCCTTGGCCATGGCCGCGGCGTAGGCGCCCCACCAGGAGACGAAGATGTCGCCCTCGGCGACCCACCGCGGGTCGTCGCGCAGCGCGGTGATGCCGGTCTCGTCGCCACCCAGGCCGCCGATGAGCAGGGTGTCGTCGCCGCCGCGACCGGCCTCCTCCAGGGCGCGCAGCGCGCCGGCGGTGGAGTCGTTGTTGACCGTGTAGAGGATGATGTTGTTGTCGGCCGGGATGCTCGGCAGCAGGTTGCTGACCGCCTCGAAGGACGGCTGCAGGGTCGAGGCCCCGTCGAACTGGATGGCGTTCGCGCCGATGGCCGTCGTCGTGGGCGTGATGGCGGAGGGCTCGACCTCCTCCATGCCCAGCAGCGGCGCGATGGTCGTGTAGAAGTACCGGACGCAGTCGTTGACCTGCTCGCCGGAGGCGGCGTTCTGGCCGATGAGCACGGTGGTGTTGGAGGCGTTCCAGCCGCGTTCGGCGGCGATCTGCCCGACGATCTCGGCCGTCTGCTCGCCGAGCGCGCGGTTGTCGATGTTGAGGAAGTCGCAGGCCTCGGTGTCCAGGTTGACCGAGATGCAGGGGATCCCGCTGTCGCCGAGGATCTGCGAGATGCCCTGCGTGGCGGCCGACACCGGGTACATGACGATCGCGTCCGGCTGGGCCTGGACCATGAGCTGCGCGTTCTCGGTCATCTTCGCCGGGTCGCCGGCGTTGTCGTACCAGGACACCTCGAGCCCGGAGTCGCCCTCGGCGAGGACGTCGTCGAGGTTGGTGTGGATGACCCGGAACAGCGGCGCGGCCTCGGTGAAGTTGGCGAACGTCATCTCGAACGTGTCACCGCCCCCACCCCCGCCGCCGGAGTCATCGGACCCGCCGGAGCCGCAGGCGGCCAGCAGCAGGAGGGACGCGGCGGCGGCCGTGGTCCGGACGCGCGGGGTGCCTCGCATGGGACTTCCTCTCGGTAGGGGGTGCCGGGTCCGTCGCGCGGTCAGGAGGCGGCGCGACGGGAGCTGCGGTACTGGCTGATGCCGACGGCGAGCAGGAGGACGGCGCCGGTGGCCATCGTCTGGAAGAAGGACGGCACGGTGAGGATGGCCATGCCGTTGGAGAGGGCCCCGAGGATGAGGACGCCGATCAGCGTCCCGGGGACACCGCCGACCCCGCCGGACAGGCTGGCGCCGCCGAGGATCACCGCGGTGATGGACTGCAGACCGCTGCCGGTGCCGGCCGTCCCCGAACCGGTGAGGAGCTGGCTGGCCAGCACCGCGCCGGCGAGGGCGGCCAGCGCCCCGGAGACCACGTAGACGCTGATGGTCACCAGGTCCACCCGGATGCCGGCCAGCCGGGCGGCCTGCTTGTTGCCGCCCACGGCGTACAGCTGCCGGCCGTAGGAGGTGTACCGGAGGACGACGAACAGCAGCAGGGACAGGCCCAGGAAGATCCAGACGTGGTTGTTGATGTCGAACAGCGACCGCTGGGTGAGCACGCCGTCCGACACGTCGTCGAACGGGACCTGGACGCCGTCGGCCAGCGTCAGGGCCAGCCCGCCGGCGACCGACAGGGTGCCCAGGGTGGCGATCAGCGGGTTGATCCTGGCCCGGGCGATGAGCAGGCCGTTGACCACGCCGGCGGCCGCGCCGAGCAGCAGGACCAGCAGGACCGCCGTCGCGACGCCGTAGCCGGCGTTGACCAGCAGCGCGAAGCTCACCGCCCCGAGGGGCACGATGCCGCCGACCGACAGGTCGAAGCCGCCGGAGATGAGGGCGAGCAGCTGGCCCAGCGAGACGATCCCGATGACGCTGGCGTTCACCAGGATGTTCAGGCCGTTGCGCGTGGTCAGGAAGTCGGGGTCCTGCGAGGTGAAGTAGGCCGCGATCGCGACGAGGAAGCCGAACAGCAGCAGGGTCTGCAGCGCTCCGTCGCTGATGGACAGCCGCCGCGAGCGCGGGGCGGCCGCGGGGTCGGCGGCGGCGCCGACGTCGGTCGCGGGGGTGTCGGTGGTGCTCACTGGGGACCTCCTGCGGCATGCAGCGCTTCGAGCTGGGACGCGTGGGTGGGGCGGTGGATCTCGTGCACGATCCGGCCGTCCCGGACGATGAGGAGCCGGTCGCTGAGGCCGACGGCCTCCTCGATGTCGGACGTGACGAGCAGCTGACCGGTGCCCTCGTCGGCCAGGCCGCGCAGCAGGCGGTGCAGCTCCAGGCGGGCGCCGACGTCGACGCCGCGGGTGGGCTCCTGCAGCACCAGGACCGTCGGGCGGGCGGCCAGCCGGCTGCCGACCAGGACCTTCTGCTGGTTGCCGCCGGACAGCTCACCGACCGGCTGGTTCACGCTGCGGGCGCGCAGCTGCACCTGCTCGGCCAGGCGGCGGGCCGCGGTCCGCTCCTGCCCGCGGCGGATGACCCCCCAGCGGGTGAGGGTCCGCAGCACCGGCAGGGACAGCGACTGGACGATCGGCATGATGAGGACCAGGCCCTGCGACTTGCGGTCGGCCGGCACGTACGCGATGCCGGCGCGGCGGGCGTCGATCGGGCTGGCGATGCGGCGCAGCCGACGGCCGGAGACGGCGGTGCGCCCGCTGACGTCGTCGTGCAGGCCGCCCAGGGTCTCGGCGACCGTCTCGGCCCCGGAGCCGCGGACCCCGTACAGGCCGACGATCTCGCCCCGGCCGACGGTCAGGGACACGTCGTGCAGCGCGGGGCGCTGCTCGCGCGACCACGCCTCGAGCTCGAGCACCGGCTGGGCCGGCCCGCGCGCCGCGCCCGAGAACTCGGCCTCCTCCGGTGGGCGGCCCAGCATCAGCTCGATGACCTCGCGCGGGCTGGTCTCCGCGACCGGCGCCGAGCGCACCAGCCGCCCGTTGCGCAGCACGTGCGCGGTCTCGCAGACCCGGAACACCTCGTCGAGGCGGTGGCTGATGTAGAGCACGGCCACACCGCGGGCGGCCAGCGTGGTGGTCAGCTGGAGCAGCTGCTCGCTGTCGTGCGAGGACAGCGCGGCGGTCGGTTCGTCGAGCAGGAGGATCCGGGAGCGGCGGGCCAGCGCCTTGAGGATCTCGACCTGCTGCTGCTGGGCCAGCGGCAGGGAGTCCATGGTGCGGTCCATCGGGAGGTCCAGGTCGAAGGCGCGCGCCTCCTCCCGGGCCCGGCGGCGGATGGCCCGCGGGCTGGTCCCGCCGAGCCGGCCGGGCAGCCGGCCCAGGCAGACGTTCTCGGCGACCGTCAGCCGCGGGACGTAGATCAGCTCCTGCGGCATGAACGAGATGCCCTGCAGCAGCGCCGAGCGGGGGCTGCTGAAGCTGACCGGCGTCCCGTCGACGGCGATCGTGCCCTCGTCGGGCTGGATGGCGCCGGCGAGGATCTTGGCCAGGGTCGACTTCCCGGCCCCGTTCTCCCCGAGCAGCGCGGCGACCTCGCCCTCGCGCAGGGCGAAGGAGACGCCCTCGAGGACCCGCTGGCGCCCGTACTGCTTGACCAGACCCTCGACGGTCAGCGCCGCGGCTTCGCCCTGCATCGCACCTCCCATGGCTTCGGTGGAGCCAAGGTAGGGCGGGGGCAACGGGCCGTTCTACGTCCAGCAGCACGAAGGTCGGACCGATCCGTTGGCCGTCGGGACGAGATCGGGGCCGGGACACGGACCCACAAGGGCGCGGCAACACCGCCGCAACGTCCGCGGCCGGACGCGCGCCCCGGGTCAGCGCGGCCGGGCCGCCGGGTGGACGGCGTCGCCGGCCCGAGCGGGGTCCAGCGGGACCGGCGCGGTGAGGACGGCGGGACCGAGCCGCAGCACGCCGTCCGACAGCGCGGCGCACCGGACGCCGCCGCGCCCCCGCAGCCCGCGGTGCGCCCCGGGGGCGAGGACGACGTCCATCCACCCGCACGGGTTCGCCGGGCGGCCACCGCGCAGCCGCACGACACCCCCGCCCGTGTCGAGGGAGAACTCCTGACCGCGGAGCGCCTCCACCTCGGCACCCCGCAGGACGACGGTGCGCCGGGCCAGGTGCGGGTCGAACGGCGGCACGCCCAGGTCGGCGGCCAGCGACTCGAGGGCCTCGACGGCGAGCACGGTCAGCTGGGCGTCCCGGTGGGCGGGCCGGCCGGCGTAGCGGTCGCCCACCACGCCGACGCCGGCGCGCACCTCGATCGCCGTGCGCCGGTCACCGTCCTGCCCCGGAACGGCACCGCCCGGCCGGCCGGCGTAGCGGTGCACGGGCGAGGCGAGCAGCCCGACCACCTCGACGTCCCAGAGCACCCCGCGCGGTGGCCTAACGGTCGTCGAGCAGGCCGTAGGCGCGGGCCTCGCCGGCGTCGAGGACCCGCCCGGCACGCATGTCGGCGGCGACCTCCTCGACCGGGCGCCCACAGGCCTCGGCCAGCCGCTCCTGCAGCCGGCGCAGCTGCCGGGCGAGCTCGGCGGCCCGGGCCTCGACCTGGGGCCCCGGCACACCGCGCGGCGACCGCGGCTCGCACAGCCGGAAGGTCGCGTGCGCCCCGGCCCGCCGGGAGCCGGCGACGGCCAGCACGGCGAGGGCGGGGCCGGCGAGGGTGCCCAGCGAGGTCGCGTGCACGGGCGCGCCCACGAGGTCGAGGGCGTCGACGAGGGTGAGGGCGCCGTCCAGGTCCGTGCTGACGCCGGACAGCCGCAGACGGACCGGTTCGTCCCCGGTGGCGTCGAGCAGCGCGAGCTCGGCGACGGCCCGGTTCACCGCCGCGGGGTCCAGCTCACCGGCGAGGGTGACCACGCGCTGCTCGAGCAGTCGCTCGGCCAGCCAGTCCACGCCGCCGAGGACCACCGTGGCCGACGCCGAGGAGGGGCCCGGGACGGGCGGCGGCGATCCCGGCTGCCACGGCGGGTGGGGCCACTCCGGCGTCCGCGGGGGGAACGGTGGATCGGGCGGGCCGGGCGGCACGGGCGGCCAGGCGGCCAGGGGTCGGTTCATCGGGGCTCCTGCGTCGGGGTGGGCGGGAGGGGGGACGACGCGGACGGCCGGACCTGCCAGTCGACGGTGCGGCCCAAGGCGGCCGCGTAGCGCTCCAGCGTGGACAGCCGGGCGTCGAGCTCACCGCTCTCCAGCCGGGCCACGGCGGACTGTGACGTCCCCATGCGCGCGGCGATCTCGGTCTGGCTCAGGTCGGTCTCCCGGCGCACCCGGACCAGCTCCTCGATGAGCTCACGACGCCGCTCGCCCACGTTCTCCAGCCCCGGGAAGCGGCTGCGGCGGGACGGCGGCGTCATAGCGGAGAAGGTATCGCACTCCCGCTATGTACGGGAGGCCCGCGGCTACTCCCCCGTGGCCCCGTCGATGGCCTCCCGGATCAGGTCGGCGTGGCCGTTGTGCCGCGCGTACTCCTCGATCAGGTGGAGCAGGATCCAGCGCAGGGAGTGCTCCTCGTCGCGCCCCCACGGCCGGTCCCGGGTGTCCAGGGGAACCTGCTGCACGACCTCCCGCACGGCGCCGGCGGCCGCCCGCCAGGTCGCCCAGGCAGCCTCGACCTCCGCCGCGGTGACGCTGCCCGGATCGACCCGCCAGTGCTCGTCGCCGTCCCGGAGGACCTCCGGCCAGATGTCGGCCGGCAGCCCGCCGAACCCGACCAGCCAGCCGGTCTCCACCGCCGCCAGGTGGCGCACCAGGCCGAGCAGCGTGAGGTCGGACGTGGCGACGGACCTCGTCGCCAGCTGCTCCGGCGTCAGGCCCGCGCACTTCCACTCGAGCGTCTGCCGGTGGAAGTCCAGGAAGGCGGACAGGAGGGTGGCCTCGTCCCCGGTGAGCGGGGGCTCGTCGCGGGTGTCCTCGGGCGCCATCGCCGCCTCAGCGCTCGGCGGTCTTGTGGATGGGGCCCTCGATGCCGGTCAGCCGTTCGCCGGTGCCGCCCCACCGCCCGGCGATGATCTCCGCCGCGATCGAGACGGCCGTCTCCTCCGGCGTGCGGGCGCCGAGGTCCAGCCCGATCGGCGAGGACAGCCGCGCCAGCTCCTCCTTGGCCAGCCCCGCCTCCTCCAGCCGCGCCAGCCGCTCCTCGTGCGTGCGCCGCGACCCCATCGCGCCGACGTAGGCCACCGGGATCCGCAGCGCCACCTCCAGCAGCGGGACGTCGAACTTCGGGTCGTGGGTGAGCACGCAGAGCACGGTGCGCTCGTCGATCCGGCCGGCGTCGACCTCGCTCTGCAGGTAGCGGTGCGGCCACTCGACCACGACCTCGTGCGCGTCGGGGAAGCGCTTGGCCGTCGCGAACACCGGCCGGGCGTCGCAGACGGTGACCCGGTAGCCGAGGAACGCGCCCACCCGGGCGACGGCGGCGGCGAAGTCGATGGCGCCGAAGACGACCATCCGGGCGGCCGGGGCGAAGCTGTTGACGAACAGCGACAGGTCGTCGCCGCGCCGCTCGCCGTCGTGCCCGACGTGCAGCATGGCGGTGCGGCCGGCGGCGAGCATCCCGCGGGTGTCGGCGGCGACGGCGTCGTCCAGCCGCTGCAGCCCCAGCGTGCCCGACATGCGGTCCGGCCAGACCACGAGCCGCCGGCCGACCCGGTCCTCGGGGCCGCCGACGCACGTGACGACGGCGACGGGCTCGTGCCGGTCGATCGACTCCTTGATCTCACCGAGCTCGGGGAAGGACTCGCGGCTGACCCGCTCGACGAACACGTCGAGGATGCCGCCGCAGGTGAGCCCGACGGCGAAGGCGTCGTCGTCGCTGACGCCGTAGCGCTCCAGCGTCGGGACGCCGCTGTCGACGACGTCCCGCGCCTCCTCGTAGACCGCGCCCTCGACGCAGCCGCCCGAGACGCTGCCGACCGCGGTGCCGTCGGGGCCGACCAGCATGGACGCGCCCGCGGGGCGGGGCGCCGAGCGCCAGGTGGCGACGACCGTCCCCATCCCGACGGTCTCGCCGGCCTGCCACCAGCCGATCAGGTCCTCGAGCACGTCACGCATGGGACGGCCTCCTCTCTCGGTGTGGCGACCCTACGGCCCCGTTCGGAGGCTCGCCCTGAGCTCGCGAAGGGTGAGAGGAACGGGGTCCTCTCTCAGGCACGGGAGATCACTCCCACCAACTCCTCGAACGCGGCCATGCTGTGCCCCGCCACGAAGGAGTCGATCGAGGGCAGCGCGGCCTGCATGCCCGCGGTCAGCGGCTCGTAGCCCTCCCGCCCCTTGTGCGGGTTCACCCAGACCACCGCGTGCGCCAGCCGGTGCAGCCGGGCCATCTGCTCGGCGAGGACGTCGGTGCCGCCGCGTTCCCACCCGTCGCTGCAGACGACGACGACCGCACCGCGCGCGGTGCCCCGCTGCCCCCACCGGTCCAGGAAGGCCTTGAGCACCTCGCCCAGCCGCGTGCCGCCCGACCAGTCGGGGATCGCGGTGCCGCTGGCGGCCAGCGCCTTGTCCGGGTCGCGCAGCCGCATCTCCCGGGTGACGCGGGTCAGCCGGGTGCCGATGGTGAACACCTCGGTGGCCACCGGGTGCGCCCGCACCGCCGCGTGCGCGAAGCGCAGCAGCGCGTCGGCGTAGGGGCTCATCGACCCGGAGACGTCGACGAGCAGGACGACGCGCCGCGGCCGGGGCCGCGCCCGCCGGTACAGCAGCCGGCTGACCTCGCCGCCGTCGTGCAGCGCGTGCCGCACGGTGCGGGAGGCGTGCACCGAGCCGTGCGCGCTGGCCCGCCGGCGGCGCGAGGGGCGCATCGGCGAGGCCGGCACCAGCAGCGCGAACAGCCGGCGCAGGTGCTCCCGCTCGGCGACGGTCATCTCGGCGACGTCCCGGTGGCGCAGCACCTCGTCCGCGCTGGCCGTCCCGGCCAGCTCGGGCGGCTCGTCGGCGTCGTCCCCGCTGCCGGTGCCCGGCTCGAGCGGCGCGGTCGTCGCCAGCTGCCGGTCCGGCTGCGGCGCGGAACGGGTCGGCCGCGGGGCCTCCCCGCCGAACCAGGCGGCGAAGGCGGCGTCGTAGCGGTCGAGGTCGTCGGGACCGCCGCACAGGGTCAGCCGGCCGGCCCAGTAGACGTCGGTGGCGTCGAGGACGTCGAGCGCGCCGACCGCGGCCAGCATCGCCTCCACCCGGTCCGGCGAGGCGGCGACGCCGGCGTGCCGGAGGGTGCGCGCGAAGCCCAGCACCGTGTCGACGACGTCCCGCACGGCCCCGTCCGGAGGCTCACCCTGAGCCTGCGAGGGGTGAGGGGGACGGGGTCCTCTGTCAGCCACCGAAGAGCGCACCCCGGACCATGCCGTGCACGCGGTCGGTGTCCTCCCGGTACTTGAGGACCGCGCCCAGCGTGCGGGCGGCGACGTCGGGGTCCAGGTCGCGCGCGCCGAGGGTGTGCAGCGCCGTCGCCCAGTCCATCGCCTCGGCGATGCCCGGCGGCTTGAGCAGGTCGAGGGTGCGCAGCTTCGCCGTCGCCCGGGCGACCTCGCGGGCCAGCTGCTCGGTGACCTGCGGCAGCCGGCTGCGCAGGATGGCGACCTCGCGGTCGAAGTCCGGGTGCTGCAGCCAGTGGTAGAGGCAGCGCCGCTTGAGCGCGTCGTGCACCTCGCGGGTGCGGTTGGAGGTGAGGACGACCAGCGGCGGGGTCTGCGCCCGGATGGTGCCCAGCTCCGGGATCGAGATGGTGAAGTCGGAGAGCACCTCGAGCAGGAACGCCTCGAACTCGTCGTCGGCGCGGTCGACCTCGTCGACCAGCAGCACGCTCGGCGAGTCCTCGAGCGCCTGGAGCAGCGGCCGGGCCAGGAGGAAGCGGCGGTCGTACAGCGAGGCCTCGAGGCTCTCGGTGTCGCTGGTGGCGTGCGCCGCCTCGGCGGCCCGCAGGTGCAGCAGCTGGCGGCCGAAGTCCCAGTCGTAGAGCGCCTGGCTGGCCTCCAGGCCCTCGTAGCACTGCAACCGGTACAGCGGGCGGCCGGTGACCTGGGCCAGCGCCTGGGCCAGCGCCGTCTTGCCGACCCCGGCCTCGCCCTCGAGGAACAGCGGCCGGTGCATCGCCAGCGCCAGGTAGGCCGCCGTCGTCAGGCCCTCGTCGGGCAGGTAGCCGCTGGCCTCCAGGGCCGCGGCCAGCTCGCCGGGGTCGGCGAAGCCGCCGTCGGGGGTGGCCACGCTGCGGACCGCACTCTCGCTCACGCCCCGAGCATCCCACCCGGACCGCACCCCCGGCCCCCGGACGGCAGGTGGCCGGCCGGAGAACGGGTCTCGGCCGGCCACCGCCACGGGTCCTGCGTGCCCGGATCCCCGGGCGGGGGATCAGACGCGCCGGTCGTCGTCCCGGTCGGTACCCAGGCCGCGGCCGCGGTCGCCGTCGACCTCGATCTCCTCGCGACGGACGTCGGCGGAGACGGTCTCGGTGTCGGTCACCGTCTCGGTGTCCAGGCGCACGCGCTCGACGGGCACGGCCTCCTTGGCCACGACGG
>NZ_JAQISV010000053.1:0-39277 GCF_048569675.1 Geodermatophilus sp. CPCC 206100 | reverse complement strand
CTGGCGGCGGCGTTGCGGGCGGCGGCGGCCGCGGCGGCTGCCTCGGCGGCGGCGCGGCGGGCGGCCTCGGCCGCGGCGGCCTCCTCGGCGGCCTTCTGCCGTTCCCACTGCTGGTAGGCGTCCCGGGCGCCCTGCAGCTCGAGCAGCCGGATCTGGGCGGCCTGCAGCTGCTGGTCGTAGTCGGCCTTCTGCGCGGCGACCTGGTCGTAGGCGGTCTGCTGGGCGGCCAGCTGGGTGTCGGCGGCGGCCTTGGCGGCCTCGGCCTCGGCCTCGGCGGCGGCCATCTGGTCGCGGGCGGCACGGGCGCTGCTGTCGGCGTTGGCCTGCTGCACCTGGGCGACCTCGAGCTGGCCGAGGACGTCGAGCTGGTTGCTGGAGACGTAGTCGATCATGGCGGCGCGCTGCACCAGCTCGGCCGGGCCCGCCGAGTCGAGCAGGACCGCGGCCGTGGAGAACGTGCTGCCGTTCATGTAGCTGTCGCGGGAGAAGCCGGCGATGCGGGAGAGCGCGGCGTCGACGGCCTCGGTGGCGGCCTGCAGTTGCGCCGCGGTCCGCTCCGCCTCGGTCTGGGCCTGCAGGAGCGCCTCCTCGGCGGCGAGGTAGGCGGCGCCGGCGGCCTCGGCCTGGACGCCGACCCGCTCCAGCTCACCCTCGGCCGCGGCGACCAGCGCGGCGATCCGGCCGACCTCGGCGGCTGCGGCGTCCTGGGCCGAGCGCGCCTGCCCGAGGTCCCCGTCGGTGGGGTTGGGCGGCGGGGTCGGGGCCGCGCCGGCGGGGGCGGCGGTGCCCAGCAGGACGGCGGCGGCGACGGCTCCGGCAAGCAGGGCCCGCACCGCGGCGGCGCGCGTCCGCCGGGGGCGCGGAGAGTTCTCCGACCCACCGCGGCGAGGACGGCTGTGCAGCATGTCGCTCCCTGGGGAAGAGGGGTGCGTGGGCCGGCGCAGCGTCGCATCATCACCAGTCGTAACGAAGCCAACACGCGGCACAGTGGTCACACTGTGCTCATCGAGCGCCTGTTCCCCACCTGTCCCTCTTGTCTTCGTCACTCCCAGGAGTGACCTTGAGGGCTAGCGAGCGTCTTTCTGCCGATCCGGCCGCCCGAGTTCCGTGACGAGCTCGTCGAGCTCGGCCCCACCGGCCATGAGGCGGGTGATCTCCTCCAGGCTGACCTCGTCCTTCGCGAAGTCGCCGAGGCTGCGGCCGCGACCCAGCAGCAGGAACCGGTCCCCCACCGGGTGGGCGTGGTGCGGGTTGTGGGTGATGAAGACCACGCCGACCCCGCGGTCGCGCGCCTGGGCGATGTAGCGCAGGACGATCCCGGCCTGCTTCACACCGAGCGCCGACGTCGGCTCGTCCAGGATCAGCACCCGCGCCCCGAAGTGGACGGCGCGGGCGATCGCCACCGACTGCCGCTCGCCGCCGGACAGCGTGCCGACCGGCTGGTCGGGGTCGCGGATGTCGATGCCCATCGCGAGCAGCTCCCGGCGGGTGACCTCCTTGGCGCGGGCGGAGTCGAACCGGCGGAAGGGCCCGCGCCCCCGCGTCGGCTCCGCGCCGAGGAAGAAGTTCCGCCAGATCGCCATGAGCGGGATCATCGCGAGGTCCTGGTAGACGGTCGCGATGCCGGCGTCGAGGGCGTCGCGGGGCGCGCCGAACTCGACCGGGGCGCCGTCGAGCAGCACCTGCCCCCGGTCGGGCCGGTGCACGCCGGCCAGCACCTTGATGAGGGTCGACTTGCCCGCCCCGTTGTCGCCCAGCACGCAGGTGACCTCGCCGGCGCGCACCGTGGTGCTCACGCCGTCGAGGGCGATGACCGAGCCGAAGTCCTTGCCGACGTCCCGCAGCTCGAGCAGCGGCGCCTCCCCGGTCACCGTCGCGCCGCCTCGGCGTAGCGGCGGACCAGCCGGTTGGCCAGGACGGCGAGGAGCAGCATGGCCCCGAGGAAGAAGTAGAACCAGTCGGCGTCCCAGCGCAGGTAGACGATGCCGAGCTGGGTCATCCCGAAGATCAGCGCGCCCAGCGCGGCCCCGACCGCGGACCCGAAGCCGCCGGTGAGCAGGCAGCCGCCGATGACCGCGGCGACGATGTAGATCAGCTCCTGGCCGATGCCGGTGTTGGCCTGCACCGAGGTCAGCCGGACGGCGAGCGTGCTGCCGACGAACCACGCCGCGGCGGCCGTCGTCATGAACAGCGTGATCGTCGTCCGGCGGGCCGGGACGCCGACGTTGCGGGCGGCGACGTCGTCCCCGCCGGTGGCGAAGACCCAATTGCCGAAGCGGGTCCGCAGCAGCACCCAGGTGGCCAGCGCGGTGAACAGCAGCCACCAGAGGATGGCCACCCGGAACTCCACGCCGGCGACCTGCAGCCGGGAGGCGAACACCCACTCGGCGCTCGCGTAGCCGGGTGCCGAGCCGATGCCGGCGGCGCTGACCGTGCCGGTGAACAGCTTGGTCAGCCCCAGGTTCAGGCCCTGGAGCATCAGGAAGGTGCCCAGCGTGATGATGAAGCTGGGCAGGCCGGTGCGGGTGACCAGCCAGCCGTTGAGGAAGCCGATGGCCAGGGCGAGCACGAGGGCGACCGCGATGGCCACCCAGATGTTCTGCCCGAGCTCCGTGGCGACGATCCCGACCGTCAGGGCCGTCGTCCCGGTCATCACCCCGGCCGACAGGTCGAAGTGCCCGCCGATCATGAGCAGCGCCACGGCGACGGCCATGATGCCCAGCGTCGAGGCCGGGTCGAGCCAGTTGGCGATGCCGCTGGCCGACCGGAAGACCGGCGACTGCACCGCGAAGAAGGCGAAGACCACCACGGCGCCGATGAGGGCGCCGAGCTCCGGCTTGACCAGCAGCCTCCGGAGCGGGCCGACGGCGGCGACCCGCTCGTCGGCCCGCTGGGCGGCCTGCGCGGTGGCGCTCAGCGGGTGCCGGCCGAGGCGAGGTCGGCGATCTGGTCGACGTTCGCGGAGTCGACGATGCCCGGCCCGGTGAGGACCGGCTGGCCGCCGCCGACGGTGTTGAGGTTCTCGACGTACAGCTTGAGCATCACGACCGGCAGGTAGCCCTGCTCGAACTGCTGCTGGTCGACGGCGAAGGAGATGTCGCCGGCCTGGATGCCGCTGATGACGTCCTGGTTGAGGTCGAAGGTGGCGATCCGGGGCTCCACCCCGGCGTCCGAGGCGGCGGCGACCGCCACCGCGGCGACCGCCGAGTTCAGCGTGAGGACGCCGTCGATGCTCGGGTCGCTCTGCAGCTGCGAGGTGATCGTCGACTGCGCCGTCTGCAGGTCGTTGATGTCCACCTGCAGCGGGGTGAGCTGCTGGCCCAGGCCCTCGGCCGCCCCGGCGCAGCGCTGTTCGAGCCCGATGTTGCCCGCCTCGTGGATGACGCACAGGACGTTGCGCGCGCCGTCGGCGGCCAGCCGCTGACCCGCGCCCCGGCCGGCGATCGCCTCGTCCTGCCCCACGTGCCCGATCGCGCCGAACTCCGCCGCGCGCTCGCCCCCGGAGTTGATGGTCACCACGGGGATGCCCGCCTCGACCGCGGCGGCGATGGAGTCCTGCAGAGCGTCGGGGTTGGCCATCGAGACGACGAGGCCGTCGACGTCCTGGTTGACCGCGGCGTCGATGAGCTGGGACTGGCGCTGCGGGTCGCCGTCGCTCTGGTAGTCCACGGAGACGCCGAGGTCCTCGCCCGCGGCGTCGGCCCCGTTCTGGACGACGTCCCAGAAGGCGTCGCCGGCCGAGCCGTGGGTGACCACGGAGACGGTGAGGTCGCCGGCGCCCCCGCCACCCCCGGACGCGCCGCTGCCGCCGCCACCGCCGTTGCCGCTGCCGCCGTCGGTGGTGCAGGAGGCGAGCAGGAGCGGCGCGGCGACCGCGAGGCCCAGCAGTCGCGTGCGAGCAGCCATGGTCGGTCGTCCTCCGGGAGGCGTCGGGGTGTCCGACCCAGGATCATGCCCGCCCGGCACCGGGGCCGGGTGGGGAGGCCGCACCCCGGGCACCCGGTCGGGGGACCGGCGCGTCCTACGCTCGGAGGCGTGGACGTCTTCGCCTCCGGTCACGAACAGGTCGTCTTCTGCTCCGACCCGCCGTCCGGGCTCCGGGCGGTCATCGCGATCTACTCCACCGCCCTCGGGCCGGCGCTGGGCGGCACGCGGTTCTACCCGTACCCGAGCGAGGACGCCGCGGTCGCCGACGCGCTCGCCCTGTCCCGGGCCATGGCGTACAAGAACAGCCTGGCCGGCCTCGACCTCGGTGGCGGCAAGGGCGTCATCATCGGCGATCCGCACACCGACAAGACCGAGGCCCTGCTGCGCGCCTACGGCCGGTTCGTCGAGGCGCTGGGCGGCCGGTACCTGACCGCGTGCGACGTCGGCACGTACAACGCCGACCTCGACGTCGTGGCCCGGGAGACCCGCTTCGCGCACGGCCGGTCCGAGGCCAACGGCGGCTGCGGCGACTCCTCGGTCCTGACCGCCTACGGCGTCTTCCAGGGCATGCGGGCCGCCGCGCAGCACCGCTGGGGCAAGCCGTCGCTGGCCGGGCGCACCGTCGCCGTCGCCGGCGTCGGCAAGGTGGGCAGCTGGCTGGTGGACCGGCTGGTGGACGACGGCGCCGACGTGGTCGTCACCGACGTCGACACGGCCGCGGTCGACCGGGTGCTGGCCCGCCACCCCGGCGTGGACGCCGCCCCCGACACGGCCGCGCTGGTCCGCACCCCGTCCGACGTCTACGCGCCGTGCGCCCTGGGCGGCGCCCTCGACGACGAGACCGTCGCGGTGCTCGAGGCGGAGATCGTCTGCGGTGGGGCGAACAACCAGCTCGCCTCCGACGGCATCGCCGACCGGCTGATGGACCGCGGGATCCTCTACGCGCCCGACTACCTGGTCAACGCCGGCGGCGTGATCCAGGTCGAGGACGAGCGGCACGGCTTCTCCTATCCGCGGGCCGAGGCCAAGGCCGCCGGGATCTTCGACGTCGCGCTGCGGGTGTTCCGCACCGCCGAGGAGCAGGGCGTCTCCCCCGCCGTCGCCGCCGACCAGCTGGCCGAGCAGCGGATGGCCGACGTTGGCCGGCTCGCGCAGATCCGGCTGCCGCGCTGAGCCGCCGGGGGCCGTTCGTCTCTTGTCCCTGAGCCGGAGGCGCGCCGAGGCTGGACGCGGTCCCGCCGCAGGCGCGGGCCCGGCCCGGGACGCGCTGCTCGCGACGGCGCCCGGCGCCTCGACGCCCGGGCACCGTGCGGACGGGGCGGCGGACGGCTGAGGAGGTCGTCATGGGACAGGCACGCGAGGTCATGAACGGCATGACCGAGGCGATCGTGCGCGGGGACGACGAGGCGCTCCGCGCGCTGTACGCACCGGACGCGATCGCCGACCGGCCGGACGGACCCCGGCTCGAGGGTGCTCCGGCGATCGTCGAGTACCTGATGGGCTTCCGGCGCGGGTTCCCCGACCTGTCGTGGGAGAACGGCCGGCAGTACGAGAGCGGGGACACCGCGATCGACGAGGGCCACCTCGTCGGGACGCACACCGAGACGATCACCTCGCCCGAGGGCGAGCTCCCCGCCACGGGGAGGGCCATCCGCGTCCGCGAGTGCGACATCGTCACGGTGCGGGACGGCGCGGCGGTGGAGCACCGCTTCTACTACGACCAGCTGGACCTCCTGACCCAGCTCGGGCTCGCCGGGTCCGGCGCGGAGGCCGCTGCGGTGCCCGGGCCGCGGGCCGCCACCGACCAGGCTCCGGCCCGCTCGACCCGCTGACGTCCGGCGGCCGGCCGGGGGCGCTCCGGGTGCCCTCACGGGGGACAGCGGGGGGAGACCCGTGCCCGCCGTCCATCCGTGTCGTAAGCTCGGTCGAGACACAGTCACTCAGTCGGGGTCGCCACGCGGGCCGTCCAGCCCGGAGCTGGGCTCTCCGTACTCCGTAACGAGGGGGTCGAGCCGATGGGGCGCGGCCGAGCGAAGGCCAAGCAGACACGCGTGGCCCGTGAGCTCAAGTACAGCTCACCGAACACCGACCTCTCCGCACTGCAGCGGGAGCTGGCCGGTTCACCGTCGTCGTACAGCAGCGCCCCGTCCCGGGCGACTGACGACGAGGACGGCGACGAGTACACCGATCGATGGGCGGACGACGACGCGGACGACGACTGGGCGGCCAGCCGTTGACCCGCACCTAGACCGCGCAGTCTGACGCGCCGACACCGCGGCTCCCCCGGGGGCCGCGGTGTCGCCGCGCGCCGTCAACCCGCGCCGTCGCCTCCGCTGATCCTCAAGGGACCCGACGGCGCCTCCGTCGGTTGTCGTGACAACCGACACAGGTCTTCGTCAGCGGTAGGTGCCCACCAGCCGGGCGCCGCCGTCCCCGCTGCGCTCGCTCACCGTGCCCGCGACCCAGGCGGGCACGCCGCGGCCGGTGAGCGTCGCGACCACGCCGGCGGCCACGTCCGGAGCGACGGCGGCGACCATGCCGACGCCGCAGTTGAACGCGCGCTCGGACTCGGCCCGCGGCACCCCGTGCTCCTCGAGCAGGGAGACGGCGGCCGGCAGCGCCCAGGTGCCGCGGTCCAGCACCGCCTCCAGGTCGTCCGGGACCACGCGGGCGGTGTTGCCGGCCAGCCCGCCACCGGTGATGTGCGCGTAGGCGTGCACGCCCTCGACCCCGAACTCGGCGACCAGCGCCAGGCAGTCCAGTGCGTAGATGCGGGTCGGCTCCAGGAGCTCGTCCCCCAGGGGTCGGTCGAGCCCGGCCGGGGTGGCGGCGAGGTCCAGCCCGGCGGCGGAGACGACCCTGCGCACCAGGGAGTAGCCGTTGGAGTGGAAGCCGCTGGCGGCCATCGCCACCACGACGTCGCCGGTCCGCACCCGCTCGGGGCCCAGCACCGCATCGGCCTCGACGACGCCCACGGCGGTGGCCGCCAGGTCGTAGTCGTCGGGCGCCATGAGGTCCCCGTGCTCGGCGGTCTCGCCGCCCACCAGCGCGGCGCCGGCCTGCGCGCAGCCGGTGGCGATGCCGGTGACGATGGCGGCGATCCGCTCCGGGACGACCCGGCCGCAGGCCACGTAGTCCTGCAGGAACAGCGGCTCGGCGCCGCAGGCCACCAGGTCGTCGACGACCATCGCGACCAGGTCGATGCCCACCGTGTCGTGCCGGTCCAGCTGCCGCGCCAGGGCGATCTTGGTGCCGACGCCGTCGGTCGAGGACGCCAGCAGCGGCCGGCGGTACTTCGTGGGGTCGAGGGCGAACAGGCCGGCGAACCCGCCGAGGCCGCCCACCACCTCGGGGCGGCGGGTCTTCTCGACCGCCGTCCGCATCAGCGTGACGGCCCGCTCGCCGGCGTCGATGTCGACGCCGGACGCGGCGTAGGTGAACCGCGGGTCGGCCGCCCCGGAGCCGGTCACGGGCGGGTGAGGGCGTCGTCCGCACCGCCGGGCACGGTGGCGCTCCCGGCCTGCTCGCCGGTCCAGCCGGTGACCGCGCGGGCCCCGTCCACCCGCCGCTCGATGCCCTCGAGCACGTGCTTGCCCAGGACCTCGGTCTCGCCCAGCGAGATCGGGTACTGGCCGGTGAAGCAGGCGGTGCACAGCCGGTTGACCGGCTGCTCGGTGGCCGCGATCAGGCCCTGCTCGGAGACGTAGGCCAGCGAGTCGGCGTTGATCGAGGCGCGCACGCCGTCGACGTCCAGGCCGTTGGCGATCAGCTCGGCCCGGCTGGCGAAGTCGATGCCGTAGAAGCACGGCCACTTCACCGGCGGCGAGGAGATCCGCACGTGGACCTCGACCGCGCCCGACTCGCGGAGCATGCGGATCAGTGCCCGCTGGGTGTTGCCGCGCACGATGGAGTCGTCGACGACGACCAGCCGCTTGCCGCGGATCACGTCGCGCAGCGGGTTCAGCTTGAGCCGGATGCCGAGCTGGCGGATCGTCTGCGACGGCTGGATGAACGTGCGCCCGACGTAGGAGTTCTTGACCAGGCCCAGCCCGTAGGGGATGCCCGAGGCCTCGGCGTAGCCGACCGCGGCCGGCGTGCCCGACTCCGGGACGGGGATCACCAGATCGGCGTCGGCCGGGTGCTCCCGGGCCAGCCGGCGGCCGATCTCCACGCGGGCGGCGTGCACCCCGCGGCCGCCGATCGTGGTGTCGGGGCGGGCCAGGTAGACGTACTCGAACACGCAGCCCTTCGGCTCGGCCGCGGCGAAGTGCTGGCTGCGCAGCCCGTTCTCGTCGATCGCGATGAGCTCGCCCGGCTCGACCTCGCGGACGACCGAGGCGCCCACGATGTCCAGGGCGGCGGTCTCGCTGGCGACCACCCAGCCCCGCTCCAGCCGGCCCAGCACCAGCGGGCGCACGCCCTGCGGGTCGCGGGCGGCGTAGAGCGTGCTCTCGTCCATGAAGGTGAAACTGAAGGCGCCGCGCAGCTGCGGCAGCACCTCCATCGCGGCCGCCTCGACCGACAGGTCCGGCTGGGCCGCGATGAGCGACGTGACGAGGTCGGAGTCGGTGGTCGCGGTGAACACCCCGCTGACGCCGGCGTCGGCGGCCTTGACCGCGAGCTCGGCGGTGTTCACCAGGTTGCCGTTGTGGCACAGCGCCAGGCCGGTGCCGGCCTCCGTCGTCCGGAACGTCGGCTGGGCGTTCTCCCAGGTGGAGGCGCCGGTGGTGGAGTACCGGGTGTGGCCGACCGCGAGGTGGCCGCGCAGGCTGCTCAGCGTCGCCTCGTCGAAGACCTGGCTGACCAGCCCGAGGTCCTTGTAGACGACCACGGAGGCCCCGTCGGACACCGCGATCCCGGCCGCCTCCTGACCGCGGTGCTGCAGGGCGTACAGGCCGAAGTAGGCGAGTTTCGCGACCTCCTCCCCCGGCGCCCAGACCCCGAAGACGCCGCAGGCGTCCTGGGGACCGGGGAACTGGGGGTCGAGGTCGTGCGTCAGCCGTCCATCACCGCGAGGCACCGTTCGACTCTACCGGCCGGAGCTGCCGCGACCCGGCCGGGCGAGGGGGATCACACCGCCCCGCCCGGCCGACCCTCAGTGGACGTTGCGCAACTCCGCGGCGACGGTCGTGTCGTCGCCGTGGCCGGTCCGGACCACCGTCTCCCCGTGCAGCGTGAGCAACCGCGACCGGATCGAGTTCAGGATCGTCGGCTTGTCGCTGTAGGAGCGGCCGGTGGCGCCGGGCCCGCCGCAGAACAGCGTGTCGCCGGTGAACACCGTGCCCAGGTCCGGCGCGTGCAGGCAGGTGCTGCCCGGCGAGTGCCCGGGGGTGTGCAGCGCCGTCAGCGTCGCGCCCGCGACCCGGAAGCGGGTGCCCTCGGTGAGCTCCTCGTCGGGGGCGGCGACCACTCCGGCCCGCCCGCCATCCCCGTACACCACGTCCCACAGCATCCGGTCGGCCGGGTGGAACCAGATCGGCGCCCCGGTGGCCGCCCGCAGGTCGACCGCGGCGGTGATGTGGTCGTTGTGCCCGTGGGTGAGCACGATCGCCGTCACCGTGCGGCCGCCGACCGCCTCGAGGATCGGTGCGGCGTCGTGGGGGGCGTCGATGACCAGCACCTCGCGGTCGTCGCCGACCAGCCAGACGTTGTTGTCGACGTCGAAGTCCTGCCCGTCGAGGCTGAAGACCCCGGAGACGACGGTCTTGTCGATCCGCGCGGCCATCAGAAGACGACCACCGAACGCAGCACCTCGCCGTGGTGCATCTTCTCGAACGCCTGCTCGACGTCGTCGATGCCGATGGTCTCGGACACGAAGGCGTCGAGGTCGAAGCGGCCCTGCAGGTACAGGTCGACCAGCATCGGGAAGTCGCGGCTGGGCAGGCAGTCGCCGTACCAGGAGGACTTGACCGCGCCGCCCCGGCCGAAGACCTCGATCAGCGGCAGGGTGATCGTCATGTCCGGGGTCGGGACGCCGACCAGCACCACCCGGCCGGCCAGGTCGCGGGCGTAGAACGCCTGCTCGAACACCGCCGGGTGGCCGACCGCGTCGATCGCGACGTCCACCCCGAAGCCCCCGGTGTGGCCCTTGATCGCCTCGACCGCGTCGGTCTCCTTGCTGTTGACCGTGTGGGTGGCGCCCATCTTCCGGGCCCACTCCAGCTTCCGGTCGTCGATGTCCACGGCGACGATCGTGGTCGCGCCGGCCAGCTTCGCCCCGGCGATCGCCGCGTCGCCCACCCCGCCGCAGCCGAAGACCGCCACGGACTCCCCGCGCTTCACCGCGCCGGTGTTGATCGCCGCGCCGACGCCGGCCATGACCCCGCAGCCCAGCAGCCCGGCGGCGGTGGCCGGGGCGGCCGGGTCGACCTTGGTGCACTGGCCGGAGTGGACCAGCGTCTTCTCCACGAACGCGCCGATGCCCAGCGCCGGGGACAGCTCGGTGCCGTCGGCCAGGGTCATCTTCTGCGTCGCGTTGTGCGTGTTGAAGCAGTACTGCAGCTCACCCTTGAGACAGGCGCGGCACTGGCCGCACACCGCCCGCCAGTTGAGGATCACGAAGTCGCCGACGGCCACGTTCGTGACGCCCTCGCCGACCGCCGACACCACACCGGCGGCCTCGTGGCCGAGCAGGAACGGGAACTCGTCGTTGATCCCGCCCTCCCGGTAGTGCAGGTCGGTGTGGCAGACCCCGCACGCCTGGACGTCGACGACCGCCTCACCCGGCCCCGGATCCGGGACGAGGATCGTCTCGACGGTGACCGGAGCACCCTTGCTGCGGGCGACGACGCCCTTCACCTCGTAGGCCATGCGGGGAGCCTAGAAGGACCGTGCGGGCTCGCACCCCCCGCCTGCCCCCGGCGGGCCCGACGGGCCGCGGTCGTTGAGTTCACAACGAAACGGTCTCGGTCGCCGCGCGGCGCGTTCGACCGGCACGTACCGTTCCCGCGGGCGCGTGACCCTGCGCACCTCCCTGCCCGGAGTGCCGGGCACTCCTCGACCGGAGGTCCGTCCGTGGCAGTACCCAGCTTCCTGGCCCGCGAGCGCATCGTCGCCCGGCCAGGGTTCAACCGGTGGCTGATCCCGCCGGCCGCCCTGGCGGTGCACCTGTGCATCGGCCAGGCGTACGCCACCAGCGTCTACAAGACCGCCCTCGTCGAGGACTTCGGCACGAGCCAGACGGCGATCGGCATCGTCTTCTCGATCGCCATCGTCATGCTCGGCCTGTCCGCGGCCCTCTTCGGCACGTGGGTGGACCGCAACGGACCGCGCGCGGCGATGTTCGTGTCCGCCTGCTTCTGGGTCACCGGCTTCGTGGTGGGCGGGCTCGGCATCGAGACCCGCCAGCTGTGGCTGCTCTACCTGGGCTACGGCGTCATCGGCGGCATCGGCCTGGGCATCGGCTACATCTCGCCGGTCTCCACGCTGATCAAGTGGTTCCCGGACCGTCCCGGCCTGGCCACCGGCATGGCGATCATGGGCTTCGGCGGCGGCGCGCTCATCGCCTCGCCGCTGTCCCGGCAGCTGATGAGCTGGTACGACCCCGCCTACGACCCGGGCACCGCCGGCTCGGTGCCCAACGGCGGCGCCGTCGCGGCGCTGTTCTTCACCTTCGCCGCCGTCTACCTGGTCTTCATGATGTTCGGCGCCTTCATCGTCCGCGTGCCGGCCGAGGGCTGGCAGCCCGCGGGCTTCGACCCGTCGTCGGTCAAGCAGAAGGCGCTGGTCACCACCGAGAGCGTGTCGGCGAACAACGCGGTCAAGACGCCGCAGTTCTGGCTGCTCTGGGTCGTGCTGTTCTGCAACGTCACCGCGGGGATCGGCATCCTCGAGCAGGCCAGCCCGATGATCCAGGACTTCTTCCGCACCGGGGACGCCTCGACCGTCGCCGCGACCGCGGCCGCCGGCTTCGTCGGCGTCCTGTCGCTGTTCAACATGGCCGGTCGGTTCGTGTGGTCCTCGACGTCGGACTTCATCGGCCGCAAGCCGATCTACATGGTCTACCTGGGCGTCGGCCTGGTCCTGTACGTGCTGCTGGCCACCGTCGGCAGCAGCGCCACCTGGCTGTTCGTCCTGCTGGCCGCGGTGATCATCTCCTTCTACGGCGGCGGGTTCGCGACCGTTCCGGCCTACCTGCGCGACCTGTTCGGCACCTACCAGGTGGGCGCGATCCACGGCCGGCTCCTGACCGCGTGGTCGGCCGCGGGCGTCGCCGGGCCGCTGATCGTCAACAGCGTGCTCGACACCCAGGGCGAGCCCGGCTCGCTGGTCGCGGCCAACTACCGCCCGGCGCTGTTCATCATGGTCGGCCTGCTCGCGATCGGGTTCGTCGCCAACCTGCTCGTCCGCCCGGTGGCCAGCAAGTGGCACGAACCGCACCGGGACGCCACCCCCTCGACCCGTGAACGGAGCGCCGCCCGATGAGCACGCCGGTGTCCCAGCAGTCCGCCGACGGTCAGCGTCCCGTGCACACTCCGGCCGCCCTGATCGCCTTCGCCTGGACGCTGGTCGGCGTCCCCCTGGCGTACGGGCTCTACCAGACGGTGAAGACCGCGCTCACCCTCTTCACCGGCTGAGCCCGGGGTCGCCCCGCCCGCGGCGAGGACGCGCCCGCTCGCCGGGCGCGTCCCCGCCGCGGCACGTCAGACCCGGCCCACGGCGTCCTCCGCCCGGCGCACGACGTGGTCCACCAGGCGGCGGCGGGCAGCCGGGCCGGCGAAGGCCAGGAACAGGAAGCAGTCGGTCACCTCGAGCTCCAGCAGCACCGGACCGTCGGAACCCGGGATGACGTCGACGCGGGCGTAGGACAGCCGCTCCCCGCCGCCGGGTACGGCGTCCAGCGCGGCGTCGGCCACGGCACGCTGACCGGCCGTCGGTGCCACGGGCCGGACGGTGCCCAGGACGTCGGCGACGACGACCGGACCCCGCACCCCGCCCGCGCGGAGCAACGGCTCACGGCGCACGGCGTGCGAGTACTCCCCACCGAGGAAGACCAGGCTCGTCTCCCCCTCCCTGTCGATCCCGCCGAGGTACGGCTGGGCCATCGCCGTCCGGCCGCCTGCGTGCAGGTCGGCCACCAGGGCCAGGGCACCCGGGTCCCGCGCGCCGCCGAATCGACCGGTGTCGGCGGCGCTGCCACTGACCGCGGGCTTGACGACGAGGTCGCCGTCCCAGCCGGTCGGGACGCTCAGCGGCGCGCCGGGGGCCACGAACACCGTGGGCACCGTCGGCACGCCGGCCCGCTGCAGGTCCTCGAGGTGGTGCTTGTCGGTGTTCCAGGCGAGGACGTCGCTCGGGTTGGCGGTCCATCGACACCGGTCGGCCCAGGCGAGGAAGGCGTTCCGCCGCAGCGGGTAGTCCCACGTGCTGCGGACCAGCACCCCGTCGAGCGCGCTCCAGTCGACGGCGGGGTCGTCCCAGACCCCGACCACGGCCTCGACGCCGGCCGACGCCAGGTCGGCCAGCAGCAGCGGCCCGTCCTCGTCCAGCCGGGGCGCGGTGGCGCAGGTGGCCACGCCGATCCTCGTGCGACTGCCGTCCGACCGGGACACGTTCCCCCTCCTGCCGCGTCGAGCGCACGACTCCTCGTCCCCGGTCCTGGAACGGTGTCCGACCGGTCCGCGCGAGGCTAGGACAGGGGTACGACAGGACCCGGTCAGGATCGGCGCAGCGGCGGCAGCGGGAGATGCGGCGAGAGGTCGGCGCGGTTGCCGCTGGCGGTGAGCGCGCCGGCGGCCGCGGCCTCGTCCCAGGTGGTGGTGCCGGTCGCCAGCCGCAGCCAGGTGGCCGCGTCGGTCTCGATGACGTTCGGCGGCGTGCCCCGGGTGTGGCGGGGACCCGGCACGCACTGGACGGCGACGTGCGGGGGCACCCGCAGCTCGACCGAGCGGCCAGGCACCTGCTGGGCCAGCCAGCGCGCCGACGTCTTCACCGCCGCGCCGACCACCGACCGCGGCGGCCGCTCGGCCTCCCCGGCCAGCCAGGAGAGCACCGGCTCGACCGCCGCGCGCAGCTCCTCGGCCGGGATGGGCGCGGGCATCAGCTGGTCGGGACGGTCCCCGCCGGAACGGCGCCCACGGTGGCCTCGGGTGTGCCGAACAGCGCCGGCAGGGTGGCGCTCCACGCGGCCCGCAGCTCGGCCAGCGGCAGCTCGGCCACGCCGTCGACGGTCAGCGCGTCGCCGCCCGTCGTCCCGAGCTCGGTGACGGCGACGCCGGCCCACTCGGCCGTCGCCCGCACCGCCTCGGGGTCCGCGGTGGCGACGACGACGCGGGCGGTGGACTCGCTGAACAGCGCGGTGAACGGGTCGTCCCCGAGCGCGAGGCGGGCGCCCACGCCGCAGCGCAGCGCCGACTCGGCCAGCGCCTGGGCGAGGCCGCCGTCGGCGAGGTCGTGCGCGGAGCTGACCAGCCCCTCGCGGCCGAGCGCGGCGAGCAGCTCACCCAGCGACCGCTCGGCCTCGAGGTGCACCGCGGGCGGGCGGCCGCCGAGGTGGCCGTGCACGACCGACGCCCAGGCCGAGCCGCCGAACTCCGGCCGCGTCTCGCCGAGCAGCAGGACCGTCTCCCCCTCGGCGCGCCAGCCGGTCGGCACCCGCTTCCGGACGTCCTCGTGCACGCCGAGCACGCCGATCACCGGCGTCGGGTGGATCGCGACGTCCCCGGTCTGGTTGTAGAGGCTCACGTTGCCGCCGGTGACCGGAAGGCCCAGGTCGCGGCAGGCGTCGGCCAGGCCGCGGACCGCCTCGGCGAACTGCCACATCACCTCGGGCTCCTCCGGGGAGCCGAAGTTCAGGCAGTTGGTCACCGCCAGCGGGCGGGCGCCGGAGACGGCGACGTTGCGGTAGGCCTCGGCCAGGTTCAGCTGCGCGCCGGCGTAGGGGTCCAGCCGGGCGTAGCGGCCGTTGCCGTCCAGCGCCAGCGCGATGCCGCGGTGGGTCTGCTCGTCGATGCGCAGCACCCCGGCGTCGTCGGGCTGGGCGAGCACGGTGTTGCCGCGGACGTAGCGGTCGTACTGCTCGGTGACCCAGGTCTTGTCCGCGCCGTCGGGGCTGGCGACGACCGCCAGCCAGTGCGCGGTCAGCTCCTCCGGCGTCCGCGGGCGGGTCAGCCCGGCCGGGTCGTCGGCCTGCAGGGCGTCGAGGTCGGCCGGGCGCTGCACGGGCCGCTCGTAGACCGGGCCCTCGTGCGCGACCGTGCGCGGCGGGACGTCGACGATCCGCTCGCCGTGCCAGTCGACGGTGAGCCGGTCGCCGTCGGTGACCTCACCGATGACGGTGGCCAGCACGTCCCACTTGCGGCAGACGGCGAGGAAGGCGTCGACCCTGTCCGGCTCGACGATCGCGCACATGCGCTCCTGCGACTCGCTCATCAGGATCTCGGCCGGCGTCAGGGTGCTGTCGCGCAGCGGAACGGTGTCGAGGTCGACGTGCATGCCGCCGGTGCCGGCGCTGGCCAGCTCGGAGGTCGCGCAGGACAGGCCCGCGCCGCCGAGGTCCTGGATCCCGGTCACGAGGTCCTGCGCGAAGATCTCCAGGCAGGCCTCGATGAGCAGCTTCTCGGTGAACGGGTCGCCCACCTGCACGCTCGGGCGCTTGGCCGGCCCCTCGGCGTCGAAGGTCTCGCTCGCCAGGACGCTGACGCCGCCGATGCCGTCGCCGCCGGTGCGCGCGCCGAAGAGGACGACCTTGTTGCCGACGCCCTCGGCCTTGGCCAGCCGGACGTCCTCGTGCCGCATCACGCCCACGCACAGGGCGTTGACCAGCGGGTTGCCGGTGTAGCAGTCGTCGAAGAGGAGCTCGCCGCCGATGTTGGGCAGGCCGAGGCAGTTGCCGTAGCCGCCGACACCGGCGACCACGCCCGGGAGCACCCGGGCGGTGTCGGGGGCGTCGGCCGGGCCGAAGCGGAGGGAGTCCATGACGGCGACCGGCCGGGCGCCCATGGTGAGGATGTCGCGGACGATGCCGCCGACCCCGGTCGCCGCGCCCTGGTAGGGCTCGACGTAGCTCGGGTGGTTGTGCGACTCCACCTTGAAGGTGACCGCGTAGCCGTCGCCGACGTCGACGACGCCGGCGTTCTCACCGATGCCGACCAGCAGCGCCTCGCTGTGTGGCAGGTCGCCGAAGCGGCGCAGGTGCACCTTGCTCGACTTGTAGGAGCAGTGCTCGCTCCACATCACCGAGTACATGGCCAGCTCGGCGGTGGTGGGGCGGCGGCCGAGGATGCCGAGGATCCGCTCGTACTCGTCGGGCTTCAGGCCCAGCTCGCGGTACGGCTGCTCCAGGTGCGGCGTGCGCGCGGCCAGCTCGACCGTGTCGAGCTGGTGCTGCAGGGGGCCCGGCCCGGTGTCGAGGTCGGAGAGGCCGGCGCTCACGCGGACACCAGCGCCGTGAGCACGGAGGTGAAGAAGCCGAGCCCGTCGGTCGACGGGCCGGTGAGGTCCTCGACCGCGTGCTCGGGGTGCGGCATGAGCCCCACGACGCGGCCGTTCTCGCTGGTCACACCGGCGATGTCGTTCGAGCTGCCGTTGGGGTTGCCGTCGAGGTAGCGGACGGCGACCCGGCCCTCGCCCTCCAGTCGCTCGAGGTCGGCCGGCGCGGCGACGTAGCGGCCCTCGCCGTTCTTCACCGGGACGACGATCCGCTGGCCGGTCGCGTAGGACGACGTCCACGCGGTGTCGGCGCGCTCGATGCGCAGCGCCTGGTCGCGGTTGCGGAAGTGCAGGTGGCTGTTGCGGGTCAGCGCGCCGGGCAGCAGGCCGGCCTCGCAGAGCACCTGGAAGCCGTTGCAGATGCCGAGGACGGGCATGCCCTGCCGCGCCCGGTCGACGACGTCGGCCATCATCGGCGCCCGCGCGGCGATCGCCCCGGCCCGCAGGTAGTCGCCGTAGGAGAAGCCACCGGGCAGGACGACGGCCTCGACGCCCTCCAGGTCGTGCGACGCGTGCCAGAGCGGAACGGGCTCGGCACCGGCCAGCCGCACCGCGCGCGCGGCGTCGACGTCGTCCAGGGAGCCCGGGAAGGTGATGACACCGATGCGCACGATCAGTCCTTGGGGAGGTGGAGCTCGACGTCCTCGATGACCGGGTTGGCCAGCAGCGTCTCGGCGATCTGCGCCAGCTCCGCCTCGTCCGGCGTGCCGTCGACCTCGAGCACGAAGTGCTTGCCCTGGCGGACGCTGCGGACGCTGTCGTGGCCGAGCCGGCCCAGCGCTCCCAGCACCGCCTGACCCTGGGGGTCGGAGATCTCCGGCTTCAGGACCACGTCCACGACCACCCTCGGCACGGTTCCCGAGCGTACCGGGGGCGCGCGACCTCCCCGCCGGGGCGCTGGTGATGCTGGTCTCGCCCGACCCCGCCGAGATCGCCGATCTCGGCGCTACTGGGGCCGCATCCGTGCGACATCGCCGATCTCGTCAGCGGAGGGCGCGGCGGATCTCGGCGACGACCTCGTCCGGCCGCCCCAGGACGTCGGCGGAGGTGAAGCGCAGCACCGTCCACCCTGCCGCGACCAGCCGGTTCTGGCGGCGCAGGTCGTTGACGAACACGTCGCGCTCGCGGTGGACGTCACCGTCGAACTCCACGAGGACGCGGTGCTCCGGCCAGGCCAGGTCCGCCCGGCCGAGGACCCTCCCGGTGGCGTCCCGCACCACGTACTGGAGCTCCGGCGTCGGCAGTCCGGCGTCGTGGAGCAGCCACCGCAGGACGGACTCCATCGGCGACTCGGCGCGGGGATCGCCCACCGGGAGGACGTCGCGGGCGCGGGCGACACCTCGCCCGGTCGGACGACGGGACAGCTGTCGGGCCAGGTCGCTCCGCGCGCACCACCCGGCGAGCACCTGGTCGGTGACCGCGAGCAGCGCCGGGCGCTGGAGGACCGCGGCCAGGTCTCGCCAGGTGCGTGCCGGGGTCGTGACCGGGAACGAGGACCGTCGGGTGACCTCGTGCTCGGCGAGGGGGACCCGGTGGGCCTGCCGGTCCCTGCGGCTCTCCGCCCGCGAACCGCTCGGCACGATGAGGTGCACGCGGTGGTCCGTCCGGTCGCCCAGGGGGATCTGCACACCCCACAACTCGGCCGCGGTCCCGTGACTGAGGACGGCCCCCGGCGGCGCGGTGAGCAGCACGGCAGCCAGTCGAGCGCTCGTCTCGCCCACCTGTGCACGCGGGAGGTACGTGTCCCGCGACAGCCGTGTCACCGCCGGGTGCCGTAGTTGCCGGTCGGTGATCCCCGCTTCCCGGGCCATCGCCCGCGTGGCAGGTCCGGGAAGGCGGGAGTCCGGGCGTCGTCGGGGCACCGCGGCAGCCTGCCGCGACTGCGCCCGTGCGCGTCGGCGTCGTCCACAGCCCCTGGGTCGTCCACAGCCCCTGGCGAGATCGGCGATCTCGCACGCGTGGCGGCCCCCATCCGTGCGAGATCGGCGATCTCGGCGGACCCGGGCCCGCTACAGCAGCGCCCAGACGGCGTCGGGGGTCTCCCAGTGCGCGTTGTGCCCCGCGCCCTCCAGCAGCACCGCGTCCGGGTCGACGCGGCGCATCGCGTCCGGCCCCGCCATCGGGTCGCCCGCGCCGGCCGCCAGCCGCAGCGGCGCCACCGCCCGCGACAGCACCTCCTCGACCGACGGCCCGACGGCGCCGAACGCCCGCGGGTCGAGGGCGGGGGTGAACCCGCCGTCCACCTCCCGGACCCCGGCCAGTGCGACCGGGTCGTCGGGCGCCACCAGCCCGGTCAGCCCGGCCAGCCGCAGGTGCCGGTCCGCGGCCTCGGCGGCGGTCGGGAACAGCTGCCGCGGGCGGACGGCGAGCGCGCGGGCCCGGGCCACCTCGTCGTCCGTCCAGTCGATCTTGACGCCGACCGCGACCACCCGCTCGACCTCGACGCCGTACCACCCGCCGGCGAGCACCGCGCCGACCACGCCGCCGAAGGAGTGCCCGAGCACGGTCACCCGCGCGGCGCCCGCCTCCGCGGCCAGCAGCGCCACGTCGGCCGCGTGCACGGCGTAGCCGTAGGGCGGCTCCGCGACGGAGGCCCCGTGCCCGCGCAGGTCCGGGACCGCCCACGAGCCCGGCCACGAGGCCTCGACCAGCGGCAGCAGGCGGTTCCACACCGCGCCGGTGGCGCCCAGGCCGTGCAGCAGGAGGAGCAGCGAGTCCCCGGACCCGCCGGAGCGGAAGGCCAGGCCCGCGCGCGTCGTCGGCACGTCAGCGGAAGGTAGTGCCCGTCAGCCGCTCGTAGGCGGTGACGTACCGCTCCCGGGTCGCCTCGACCACGTCGGCGGGCAGCTCCGGCGGGGACGACACGCGGTCCCAGCCGGAGGCGGTCAGCCAGTCGCGGACGTACTGCTTGTCGAACGACGGCTGCGCCGCGCCCGGCGACCACAGGGTGGCCGGCCAGAACCGGGACGAGTCGGGGGTCAGCACCTCGTCGCCGAGGGTCAGCCGGCCGTCGGCGTCCAGGCCGAACTCGAACTTGGTGTCGGCCAGGACGATGTCGGCGTCCAGGGCGATCTCGGCGCCCCGGCGGTACAGCGCCAGGGTGAGCTCCCGCAGCTCGGCGGCCCGCTCGGGGCCCACGGCGACCTCGACCGCGGCGAAGTCGATCGCCTCGTCGTGCTCGCCCAGCTCGGCCTTGGTGGACGGCGTGAACACCGGCTCGGGCAGCTGCGAGCCCTCGACCAGCCCGGCGGGCAGGAGGACGTCGCGGATCGACCCGGTGCGCTGGTACTCGACGGTGCCCGAGCCGGACAGGTAGCCCCGGGCCACGCACTCGACCGGCAGCATCGACAGCCGGCGGACCAGCATCGCCCGCCCGGCGACCTCCGGCGGCACGTCGTCGGCCGAGACCAGGTGGTGGGCCGCGCCGAACGACGACAGCACCGGCGTCAGCTGGTCGAACCACCACACCGACAGCGCGGTGAGGATGCGGCCCTTGTCGGGGATCGGGGTCGGCAGCACGGCGTCGTAGGCGGAGATGCGGTCCGACGCCACCAGCAGCAGGCGGTCGTCGCCGGCGTCGTAGACCTCGCGCACCTTGCCCCGGGCGACGAGGGGGAGCTCGACGCTCACGTCAGGGCCGCCAGCCGCTCGAACAGCGGGTCCAGCTGCGCGACGTACCGCTCGGGCCGGCAGATCTCGTCCAGCCGCGCCTCGTCGAGGACGACGCCGGCGGACGCCGCCCGCTCCCGCAGCGTCGCGCGGAACGGCGTCCCGGTGTTCCACGTCTCCATCGCCGCGGCCTGCACCAGCGCGTAGGCGTCCTCGCGCGACAGGCCGCGCTCCACCACCTCGAGCAGCACCGACGACGTGTAGATGAGCCCGCCGGTGGACTCCAGGTTGGCCCGCATCCGGTCGGCGTCCACCACCAGGTTCTCCACCAGGCCGGTGGTCAGGTGCAGCAGGTAGTCGGTGGTGATCGCCGCGTCGGGGAGGAACACCCGCTCGGTGGAGGAGTGCGAGATGTCCCGCTCGTGCCACAGCGGGATGCCCTCCATCACCGGGACGACGGCGGCGCGCACGACGCGGGCGAGGCCGGCGATGCGCTCGGAGCGGATCGGGTTCTTCTTGTGCGGCATGGCGCTCGAGCCCTTCTGGCCCGAGCCGAAGGCCTCCGACAGCTCGCGCACCTCGGTCCGCTGGCCGTGCCGGACCTCCAGGGCGACCGTCTCGCAGACCGTGGCGATGATGGCCAGCGCCGACACCCACTCGCTGATCGAGTCGCGCAGCACGACCTGCGTCGAGGCGTCGGCCGGCCGCAGCCCCAGGGCCTCGGCCACGGAGACCTCCACCGAGGGGTCGATGAGGGAGTACGTGCCGACGGCGCCGGAGATGGCGACGACGCCGACCCGCTCGCGGGCGGCCCGCAGCCGGTCGCGGGAGCGCGCCGCGGCGAAGGCGATGTCGGCGACCCGGTGCCCCCACACGTCGGGCTCGGCGTGCACGCCGTGGGTGCGGCCGACCCGGATCGTGTGCCGGTGCGCCAGCCCGTGGTCGCGGAGCACGGCCACCAGCCGGTCCAGCCGCGCCAGCAGCAGGTCGGTCGCCTCGGTCAGCTGCACCGCCAGCGCCGTGTCCAGCAGGTCCGACGACGTCATGCCGTGGTGCACGTAGGCCGCCGCCGACCGCGGCTCGGTGTTGTCCGCCCACGCGGTGAGGAAGGCGATGACGTCGTGCTGCGTCGTCTCCTCGATCTCGGCGACCCGCTCGGGCGTCGGCGGCGGCGCGGCGCGCACCGGCGCGACGACGTCGGCCGGGACCCGCCCGGCGGCCGCGTGCGCCTCCAGCACCAGGGCCTCGACCCGGCACCACAGCTCGTACTTGTGCCGGTCACTCCAGACCCGTCCCATCTCGGGGAGGGTGTAGCGCTCGATCATGCGGGTACCGCCCGCCACCGGTCAGCTCGTCGCAGCACGGGGACAGTCTCCCGCAGGGCTACCGTGATCATGACGGCCCCTACTGCCCGGCGGAGGTAGCGATGCTGCAGCGGGCGACGTCCCTGGTGACACGGGCGCGCGAGCGCATCCGGGCGGCCGCCGAGCAGGACCCCTACCGCTGGCCGGAGCGGGACGACGACCGCGCGATCCTCGTGCACGACGACGTCCCTCCCGACGCCGACGCCGCGCCCGACACCCCGGCCGACACCCCGGCCGACGAGGCGGGCGACCGGCCGCCGCTGGGCAGCCCAGAGCCCGGCGCGCCGGACCTCGACGGCCCGATCGGCCCCGGCGGGGTCAGCGGGCCGCCGGCCGGCGGGCGCCCGCACCGCAACGGCGAGCACGCCCGCCGGCTGACCGGCGCCGACCGCCGGACCCCCGACGACACCGCCGTGCCCCCGGCGCTGCGGATCGCGGCCGCCTGGTCGTGGCGGCTGATCGCCGTGCTGGCCGGCGTCTACGTGCTGCTGTACGCGGCCGCCTACGTCGCCGTCGTCGTCGTCCCGGTGTTCGTGGCCCTGCTGCTGTCGGCCCTGCTGCAGCCCGGCGCCGCGGCGCTGGCGCGGCACGGCTGGCCGCGGTCCCTAGCGGCGCTGGCCATGCTCGTCGTCGGCCTCGGCGTGGTCGCCGGGATCATCACGCTGGTCGTCGAGCGCTTCACCGCCGGCTTCTCCGACCTCGCCGACCAGGTCAACCAGGGCCTCACCCAGATCCGCGACTTCGTCGTCGACACCTTCCCGGTGTCGCAGCGGCAGATCGACGAGGCACTGACCGCCGCCCAGGACGCGCTGGTCGCCAACCAGGACACCCTCACCTCCGGCGCGCTCACCACCGCCGCCACCGTCGGCGAGGTCGTCACCGGCATCGTCCTGGCGCTGTTCACGCTGTTCTTCTTCCTCAAGGACGGCCGGTCCATCTGGCTGTGGCTGGTCGGGCTGTGGCCCGCCCCCGCGCGGGCCTACATCGACGAGGCCGCCCGCCGCTCCTGGCGCACGCTCATCTCCTACGTCCGCGCCACCGTCGCCGTCGCCCTCGTGGACGCGGTCGGCATCGGCATCGGGCTGGCGATCCTGCAGGTGCCGCTGGTCATCCCGCTGGCCGCCCTCGTCTTCCTGGGCGCGTTCATCCCGATCATCGGGTCGTTCCTCGCCGGGTCGGTGGCGGTGCTGGTGGCGCTGGTGGCCAACGGCCCGATCACCGCGCTGATCGCGCTGGCCGTCGTCGTCCTGGTGATGCAGCTCGAGGGGCACGTCCTGCAGCCGCTGCTGCTGGGCCGGGCGGTGCGGGTGCACCCGCTGGCCGTCGTCCTGGCGATCGCCGCCGGGCTGCTCATCGCCGGCATCTTCGGCGCGCTCATCGCCGTGCCGATCGTGGCCTGCGCCAACGTGGCCGGGACCTACCTCGCCCGGCGGCACGACGGGCCGCGGCCGCCCGAGCCGCGCCCCGAGCGGGCGCGGCCGGCCGTCACGGCAGACTGATCCGTCCCTCGACGGCGGCCAGCGCGATGTCGGTGCGCCAGTGCGCGTCGGCCAGCCGGACGCCGGCGACCCGCTCGTAGGCCCGCTGCCGGGCCGCGGCCAGGTCGGCGCCGACCGCGGTGACCGCCAGCACCCGCCCGCCGGCGGACCGGACCGTCCCGTCCGCGTCCAGCGCCGTCCCGGCGTGCAGCACGCCCTCGCCGTCCGCGCCGGCGACCGGGTCTCCGGTGCGTGGCCGCTCGGGGTAGCCGGCCGCGGCGACCACGACGGTGACCGCGGCGCCGGGGCGCCAGCGCAGCGGCGGGTGGTCGGCGAGGGTGCCGGTGGCCGCGGCGTGCAGCAGCCCGGCCAGCGGGGTCTCCAGCAGGGGCAGCACGACCTGGGTCTCCGGATCGCCGAAGCGGGCGTTGAACTCCACCACCCGCACCCCGCGCGAGGTCAGCGCCAGGCCCGCGTAGAGCAGACCGGCGAACGGCTCGCCGCGGCGGCGCAGCTCGTCGACGGTGGGCTGCAGCACCGTGGCCAGCACCTCGTTGACCAGACCCGGCGGCGCCCACGGCAGCGGCGCGTAGGCGCCCATCCCGCCGGTGTTGGGGCCGGCGTCCCCGTCGTCGCGGCGCTTGGCGTCCTGCGCGGGCACCAGCGGCAGCACCGTCGTCCCGTCGGTGACGGCGAACAGCGAGACCTCGGGGCCGTCGAGGTACTCCTCGACCAGCACCGCTCCCCCGGCCGCCAGCACCCGCTGCCCGTGGGCCAGGGCGACCGCGCGGTCCGGGGTGACGACGACGCCCTTGCCGGCCGCCAGCCCGTCGTCCTTGACGACGAACGGTCCCCCGCCCACCGAACCCGCCTCGTCCAGCGCCGTCTCCAGCTCGGCCGGCCCGCCGACCGGCCAGGCGCGCGCGGTCGGCACCCCGGCGGCGGACATGACGTGCTTGGCGAAGGACTTGCTGCCCTCGAGCTGGGCGGCCTGCGCCGAGGGGCCGAAGCAGGCGATCCCCGCCTCGCGGACCGCGTCGGCCGCGCCGGCGACCAGCGGCACCTCCGGTCCGACGACCACCAGGTCGGCGCGCCACACCGTGGCCAGCGCGGCGACCGCGACCGGGTCGGCGACGTCGACCGCCGCGGCCTCGGCGACCGCGCGGGTGCCGGCGTTGCCGGGGGCACAGGCCAGGGCGGTCACCGCCGGGTCGTCGCGCAGAGCGACGCACAGGGCGTGCTCCCGGGCTCCGGAGCCGATCACCAGCACGCGCACGGACGGCGACCCTACCGTCGGCCGCGGTCAGCGCAGGCGGTGGGACTGCGTCCGGTAGCTGCGGTGCAGGGCCCGGACGCGGGCGTGCTCGGCGGCCCGCGCGCGGGCGTCGGAGCGCAGCGCCTGCCGCCGCGCCTCGGCCTGCAGCTTGCGCCAGGCGGCGTAGCGGGCCGGGTCCAGGGAGCCGTCCTCGAGCGCGGCCGCGATCGCGCAGCCGGGCTCCGACCGGTGCCGGCAGTCGCGGAACCGGCAGCCGGCCGCGAGGTCGGTGACGTCGGCGTAGGCGGTGTCGATGCCCTCGTCGTCGACCACCCCCAGCTCGCGCATGCCGGGGGTGTCGACCAGCAGGCCGCCGTCGGGGAGCACGTGCAGCTCCCGGGCGGTCGTGGTGTGCCGGCCGCGGCCGTCGCTCTCCCGGACCTCGCTGGTGGCCACCGCCGGCCGACCGAGCAGCGCGTTGGCCAGGCTGGACTTGCCGACGCCGGACGGGCCGACCATGGCCGCCGTGCGGCCCGGGCCGATCCGCGCGGCGACCTCGGCCACGCCGTCCCCCGACAGCGAGCTGACCGGCAGGACGTCGACGCCCAGGGCGGACTCCGCCACCTCGGCCACGGCCGCCGGGACGTCGTCGCAGAGGTCGGCCTTGGTGAGCACCACGACCGGCGTCGCCCCGCTGCCCCAGGCGACCGCCAGGTACCGCTCCACCCGCCGCAGCCGCTGCGGGCCGGCGAGGCTGTCGACGACGAGCACCACGTCGAGGTTCGCGGCCACCGCCTGCTCCGCCGAGGTCCGGCCGGCCGCCACGCGGGTGAAGGCGCTGCGGCGGGGCAGCACCGCCACCGCGAGCTCGCCGCGCAGGGCCACCCAGTCGCCGACCGCGGGGGCGCCGTCCCCGAGCAGCGCCGCACCGGGGTGCGCCCGGAGCTCGCCGTCGGCGGTGAGCACGGTCAGTCGGCCGCGGTCGACCCGCGCCACCCGCCCCGCCGCGGTGCCCTCCGGGAGCTCCGCGGCGCGCTCCGGCGTCCATCCGAGGAGTGAGAGATCGGTCACGGCGGCATGGTGGCGCGCTGGTCAGCGCGGTGTCTTCCGAATTGTGGGCGACTCCCACCCTCACGTTCGCGTTCTGTTCAGCTGGTTGCGGTGTTCTCAGAGCATGCACGCGAGTGAGTCGCTGGCGATGGCCCCGGCGACCAGCACCTCCCGTCCTCCCGTCGTCGGGCACCGCGGCGCCTCCGCGTACCGCCCCGAGCACACCGCGGCCGCCTACGAGCTGGCCATCGACCTCGGCGCCGACATGATCGAGCCCGACGTCGTCGTCAGCCGGGACGGCGTCCTCGTCGTCCGGCACGAGAACGAGCTCTCCCGCTCGACCGACGTGGCCGCGCACCCGGAGTTCGCCGACCGGCGGACCACCCGCGTCGTCGGCGGCCGCGAGCGCACCGGCTGGTTCACCGAGGACTTCACCCTCGACGAGCTGCGCACGCTGCGGGCCGTCGAGCGGATGCCGGAGCTGCGGCCGCTGAACACCACCTACGACGGGCGCTTCGGCATCCTGACGCTGGCCGAGGTCGTGGCGCTGGCCCGCTGGCGGTCCACCCCCGAGCGCCCCGTGCGGGTCCTCGCGGAGCTGAAGAAGCCGACGTGGGCCGGCGAGCACGGCCTGCCCATGGTGCAGCTGGTCGCCGCCGAGCTGCGCCGGCTGCGGGCCGACACCCCGGACGGCACGGTGGTGCTGCAGTCCTTCGACGCCGCCGGGCTGCGGGCGCTGCGGGCCGAGCTGGGCGACGCCGGGCCCACGATGCTGCAGCTGGTCGACGACGCCGCCGCGGACGACGCCCTGGTGACCCCGGCCGGCCTGCGCGAGGTCAGCACCTACGCCCAGGGCATCGCGCCGAGC
Organism: Geodermatophilus sp. CPCC 206100; assembly: GCF_048569675.1. Lineage (NCBI taxonomy): Bacteria > Bacillati > Actinomycetota > Actinomycetes > Geodermatophilales > Geodermatophilaceae > Geodermatophilus > Geodermatophilus sp. CPCC 206100. The sequence continues at coordinate 13,297 of NZ_JAQISV010000053.1, read as the reverse complement.
CGGCACCGCATCCTGCTGCGGGACGCCGACCAGACGATGACCGGCGTCTCCACCCTCGTCAGCCAGGCGCACCGGGCCGGGCTGCTGGTCGTGCCGTGGACGCTGCGCCCGGAGAACGCCTTCCTCCCCCGCCACCTCCGGCGGGGCGGGGACCCGATGGGTGCGGGCGACATGCAGACCGAGGCGCGCCTGCTGCTGGCGCTCGGCGTGGACGGGCTCATCACCGACGCCCCGGACATCGCCGTCCGCGCCCGCGCCGAGCTCTCCGTCCCCGCCCGGGCCCGCGCCCGCTGACCGGGTGACCTGATCGTCGCGGGCGCCCGCTTCAGCCGATGAGGTCGTGGACGACGACGTTCTCCTCGCGGCCGGGGCCGACGCCGATCACGCTGACGCGGGCGCCGGAGAGCTCCTCCAGCCGCCGGACGTAGGCCTGCGCGTTGGCCGGCAGCTCGTCGAAGGACCGGCAGTTCCGGATGTCCTCGAACCAGCCCGGCATCTCCTCGTACACCGGCGTGGCGTGGTGGAACTCGGTCTGCGTCATCGGCATCTCGTCGTGGCGGACGCCGTCGACGTCGTAGGCCACGCAGATCGGCACCGTCTCCAGGCCGGAGAGGACGTCGAGCTTGGTGAGGAAGTAGTCGGTGATCCCGTTGACCCGGCTGGCGTACCGCGCGACCACCGCGTCGAACCAGCCGCAGCGGCGGTCGCGGCCGGTGGTCACGCCCACCTCGCCGCCCTGCTTGCGCAGGTACTCGCCGTTGGCGTCGAACAGCTCGGTCGGGAACGGCCCCGAGCCCACGCGCGTCGTGTAGGCCTTGAGGATGCCCACCACGCGCTGGATGCGGGTGGGGCCGATGCCGCTGCCGGTGGCCGCGCCGCCGGCGGTCGGGTTCGACGAGGTGACGAACGGATACGTGCCGTGGTCGACGTCGAGCAGCGTGCCCTGCGAGCCCTCCAGCAGCACCCACTCGCCGGCGTCGAGGGCGCGGCCGAGGAGCAGCCGGGTGTCGGCGATGCGCTCCTTCAGCTGCTCGGCGTAGCCGGCGTACTCCTCGACGACCTCGTCCACGTCGATGGCCTTGCGGTTGTAGACCTTGACGAGGACCTGGTTCTTCTCGGCCAGGGTGCCCTCGAGCTTCTGCCGCAGGATCGACAGGTCGAGCAGGTCGGCCACCCGGATGCCGGTGCGGGCCACCTTGTCGCCGTAGGCGGGGCCGATGCCGCGCCCGGTGGTGCCGATCTTGCGCTTGCCGAGGAACCGCTCGGTGACCCGGTCCAGGGCCCGGTGGTGCGGCATGATCAGATGCGCGTCGGCGGAGATGACCAGGCGCGAGGTGTCCACGCCGCGCTGCTCCAGACCGGCGAGCTCGCCGATCAGCACCTGCGGGTCGACGACCACGCCGTTGCCGATCACCGGCGTGCAGCCGGGGGTGAGGATCCCCGACGGGATCAGGTGCAGCGCGTACCGCTCCCCGTCCGGGGTGATCACGGTGTGGCCGGCGTTGTTGCCGCCCTGGTAGCGCACCACGTAGGGCACCCGGCCACCGAGCAGGTCGGTGGCCTTGCCCTTGCCCTCGTCGCCCCACTGGGCACCGATGAGCACGACTGCCGGCATCGTCGGGTTCCTCTCGCGCTTCGGCTCCGGCGGATGACCGGCTGGCAGGTGGCAGGGTATCGGCATGCCCCCCGCCGAGTTCGACCTGCGCGGCCTCGGGCCGGGCCAGGCACCGGCGCGGGAGGCCGTCGCGGCGGCCGCCGACGCGGACGCGGTGCTGGTGAGGGGCCCGGTGCCCGCCCTGTCGGCGGTGCTCGCGGTCCTGCACAAGGCGGGGCGGACGGCGGAGGTGCCGGTGTCCTGGGAGCCGGCCGACGACACCGCCTCGACCGGGCTGGCCCGGGCCCTCGGCGTGGGCACCGGCGCGGAGCGCACGCTGAGCCTGGTGCGCGACGACCACGGGGGCGTGCTGCTGCACCACGGGCGGGTGGAGGCCGCCGGCGACGACCGCCGCCGGCTGGCCCGCCGGTTCGGGGCGCAGGCGCACAACGACGCGGCCAAGGTCGCCGACGGGTTCATCACGCGGATCGACGTCCGGCCCGACTGGCGGCAGGTCGACACCCTGGGCGTGGTCGTCATGACGCTGCCGCTGCGCCCGGTCCGGCGCAGCACCGGCCGTGCCGTGCAGATCGCCTCCGACCCGGCCCGCGTCGTGCGCGACGGCGTCCCGTACCCGCGGCCGGTGAGCCGGTGGACCTGGTACGCCGACGACCGGGTGCGCTGGCGCCTGCTCCCCTGAGCGAGGAGCCCGCCGGCCGGGACCGGCACGGGGCCACCGGTGCCGCCGTCGTGGACACTGAGGGCACGTCTCTCGCCGAGGAGGCCCTCCTGCCGACGTCCCTCCCCCGCCGGTGACCGCCGACGGTCTGCCCTCCTTCGGGCACTCGCCCACCGCGGTGGCCCCTGCCCGGGGCCGACGGCTGCTCGACCGGGCGCTGGCCCGCCCCAGCCTGCCGGCCTTCGCCGGCCTGGCGGTGGTGCTGGTCTTCTTCGGGGTGCAGGCGCCCGGACTGCTGACCACCGGTGGGCTGGCCAGCGTGCTCGACTCGGCGGCGCTGCTGGGCATCGGCGGGGTCGCGGTGGCCCTGCTGCTGGTCTCGGGCCAGTTCGACCTCTCGATCGGCATGGTGGCCGTGGGCGGCGCGCTCGTCACCGGACTGCTCATCGGCGAGCTCGGCTGGGGCACCTGGCCGGCACTGCTGACCTCGCTGGCGGCCGCGCTCGCCGTCGGGGTGGTCAACGGCTGGCTGGTCGTGCGCACCGGGCTGCCCAGCTTCCTGGTGACGCTGGCGACCTTCCTCGTGCTCCAGGGGGCGGGGCTGGCCGGCGTCCGCGCGCTCACCGGGTCCGGACGCATCGAGGGGCTGAGCTCGGCGCCCGGCTGGTCGTCGGCCACCGCCGTGTTCGGGTCCACGGTGCAGGTCGGCGACGGCCGGTTTCGCATCGCGCTGGTCTGGTGGCTGGTGCTCACCCTGGGCGCGACCTGGGTGCTGTGGCGCACCCGCTTCGGCAACGCCGTGTTCGCCGTCGGCGGTGCCCGGCGGGCGGCCCGGGAGCTCGGCGTCCCCGACGGGTGGACGACGATCGTCCTGTACTGCTGCACCGCGAGCGCCGGCTGGCTGATCGGCACGCTCGGGCTGGTGCGGATCGGCGGCGTCCAGGCCAGCGCCGGATTGGGCACGGCGGTCGACTTCGTCGTCGTCGCGGTCATCGGCGGCTGCCTGCTGACCGGCGGGTACGGCTCGGCGATCGGCGCCGCGGTCGGGGCGCTGCTCCACGCCGTCGCCCGCCAGGGCGTGGTCCTCGCCGGGTGGGACGCACGCTGGTTCGAGGCGTTCCTCGGCGTGCTGCTGCTGGTCGCGCTGCTGGCCAACGGTGTGGTCCGCGGCCGGCTGAGGGCGGTGCCACGCTCGTGAGCGAGCCGGTGCTGGAGCTGCGCGGGCTGAGCGTGCACCACGGCAGCGTCGCGGCGCTGGCGCGGGTGAACGCCGCGTTCCGGCCGGGGGAGATCACCTGCGTGCTCGGGGAGAACGGCTCGGGCAAGTCCACCCTGGTGTCGGTGCTGTCCGGGCTCGGCCGCCACGACACCGGCGAGCTGCTCCTCGACGGGCGCCCGGTGCGGTTCCGATCGCCGCGGGCGGCCCGCGCCGCGGGGATCGCGACCGTGTGGCAGGACCTCGCGATCGCGCCGCTGCTGTCGGTCTGGCGCAACTTCTTCCTCGGCGCCGAGCCCACCCGCGGCGCCGGGCCGCTGCGGCGGCTGGACCTGTCCACCGCGCGGGAGACGACGGTGCGTGCCATGGCGAGCGTGGGCGTCCCGGGGATCGACCCCGACCAGCCCGCGGCCGCGCTGCGGGCCGGGGAGCGGCAGACCCTCGCCATCGCCCGCGCGCTGCACTTCGGCGCCCGGGCACTGCTGATCGACGAGCCGATCGCGCCGATGACCATCGCCCAGCACACCCTCGTCGGGCAGGCGGTGCTGACCGCCCGCTCCCGCGGCCTGGCGATCCTCGCGGTGACGAACAACCCGCGCTACGCGCACCTCGTGGGCGACCGGTTCCTCCTGCTGGCCCACGGCTCCGTGGCCGGCGACCTGACGCGTGAGGACGTCGACGCTGACGTCCTCACGCGCCTGATGGCCGGCGGCGACGAGCTGGCCTCACTCACCGACCGGCTGCGCCGGCTGCACCCCGAGCTCGACGAGCGCTGAGCTCAGGCCCCGTCCCAAGGCTCGCGCCGAGGGAGGAGGCGTGAGGAGGACGGAGTCCTTCCTCAGGTGAAGACGCTCACCCCGCCCGGGCCGACGAGCAGCCCCACGACGATGAGCACGATGCCCCACAGCAGCTGCCTGCGGACGAGGGCGACGATGCCGGCGACCACGAGGACGACGGCGATGATCCAGAGCAGTACCTCCACGAAGCACCTCCGGTGACGGGCGTCCCGGACTGGACGCACCAACGGAGCGTAACGACCTCCGGGGAAACGCGCACGTCGAGCGATCACGCAGCGTGACTACGGGGCGACAGCGATCCGGCGGGGCCCGGCCGGCCCCCGAGCCGCGCCCGGGCCGGTGCGGGACGCACGGGGCTCAGGCGGCGGGCCGCACCAGCCGGTGCAGCAGGTCGACGTGCCAGTCGACCTGGACGCGGCGGCCCACGTGCCCGCCGGGCCGGACCAGGTCGAAGCGGGTGAGGACGGCGCCCGAGTCGGCCCACAGCAGCGCGAGGTGGCCGGGCTCCGGGCGGGGCCGGCCGGTGCGCTCGTCGAGCTCCAGCTGCAGCTGCCGGCTGGGCGACTGCCGGTAGAAGGCGCGCAGCCCGTCGGTGGCGGCGGCCGGCAGCTCGCCGTCGTCGGAGCGCCAGACCCGCAGCACGTCGGTCGCGGTGCGCAGGATCAGGCCGCTCATCGGCAGCCCGAGGTTGTCGGTGCCGGTGTCGGTGACCTCCAGCCGGCGGGCCAGCAGTGCGTCGGAGGGCTCGTCGTCCTCGGGCCGGGCGCCCCAGGGCCGGAGCCGCTCCATCGCCTCGCGGCGGACCAGCTGGTGGTCCAAGTGCCGGTCGGCGGTCGGGTTCCAGCCGTGCGCGGCGTGGATGGTGGCGCTGACCGTCACCCCGGCCGACAGCGCCTCGTGGACGGCGAGGAGGAGGGGCCGCAGCCGGTGGACGACGGCGCCGGGCGAGTGCTCCACGCCGCCGATTGTGCCGCTCCGGACCGACGTCGCCGGTGTCGTCCCGCCGCGGCCTCCACTGCGGGCGTTCCTCGCGCCGTGCCGGTCCGGCAGCGGTGACAGGGCACGAGGAACGCCCGCAGTGCGGGTCAGGCGGCGAGGTTCGGGTCGCAGTCGCGCAGCAGCTGGGTGCAGCGCTCCTGCTCGTCGGTCTCCCCGATGGCCTCCGCGGCCCGCGCCAGCACGGTCAGGCAGCGCAGGAAGCCGCGGTTGGGCTCGTGCGACCACGGCACCGGGCCGTAGCCCTTCCAGCCGTTGCGGCGCAGCGCGTCCAGCCCGCGGTGGTAGCCGGTGCGGGCGTAGGCATAGGCCTCGACCGTGTCGCGGAGCACGCGCTCCGGCCGGTCGATCGCCTCCTCCGCCAGCGCGGCCCACGCCGCGCTCACCGTGGGGTGGCGCGCGGCGACCTCGGCCGCCGGGGTGCCCTCGGCGAGCTCGGCGTCGGCCTCGGGGTTGGCCGGCAGCAGGGTCGGCGGCGGCTCGCCCAGCAGGTTGTGTGAGTGGGTCATCAGGCCCCCTGCGACTGGCCGGCCGACAGCAGGTCCTCGCAGGCCTCCACGACGCGGGCGGCCATGCCGGTCTCGGCCGCCTTGAGGTAGCTGCGCGGGTCGTAGGCCTTCTTGTTGCCGACCTCGCCGTCGATCTTCAGGACGCCGTCGTAGTTGCTGAACACGTGGCCGGCGATCGGCCGGGTGAAGGCGTACTGGGTGTCGGTGTCGACGTTCATCTTCACCACGCCGTAGGACAGCGCCTCGCGGATCTCCTCCAGCGCGGAGCCCGACCCCCCGTGGAAGACGAGGTTGAACGGCTTGGCGCCGTCGCCCAGGCCGAACTCCTTGGCCACGATGGCCTGGCCGCGCTCCAGGACGTCGGGCCGCAGCTTGACGTTGCCCGGCTTGTAGACGCCGTGCACGTTGCCGAAGGTGGCCGCGAGGAGGTAGACCCCGCGCTCCCCGAGGCCCAGCTGCTGGGCGGTGCGCAGGAAGTCGCCGTCGGCGGTGTAGAGCTTCTCGTTGATCTCGGCGACGACGCCGTCCTCCTCGCCGCCCACGATGCCGATCTCCAGCTCGAGGACGATCTTGGCCGCGGCGGACTTCTCCATGAGCTCCTCGGCGATGTCGAGGTTCTCGGTGAGCTCGATCGCCGAGCCGTCCCACATGTGCGACTGGAACAGCGGCGCCTGACCGGCGTCCACCCGCTCCTTCGAGAGCGCGATCAGCGGCCGCACGTAGGAGTCGAGCTTGTCCTTCGGGCAGTGGTCGGTGTGCAGTGCGACGTTGACCGGGTAGCGCTCGGCCACGACGTGCGCGAACTCGGCCAGGGCGACCGCGCCGGTGACCATGTCCTTGACCTTGGTGCCGGAGGCGAACTCCGCGCCGCCGGTGGAGAACTGGATGATGCCGTCGCTGCCGGCGTCGGCGAAGCCCCGCAGCGCGGCGTTGACCGTCTCCGAGGAGGTGCAGTTGATCGCCGGGTAGGCGAAACCGCCCTCCTTGGCCCGGCTGATCATGTCGGCGTAGACCTCAGGGGTCGCGATGGGCATGCGGGGCGCTCCTTGCGTCGGGTCGGCGCGTGCTCGGCGGCCAGTATCCCGCCGGGCCCGTTCCCCGCGACACCGGCTACACCCCTCCGGGCTCCACCCGCAGCCCCAGCGCGGTCACCAGCGCGACGGCCTGGACGGCGTCCACCCGCGCCCCGGTCAGCCGCGCGGCGCGGGGGTCGACCGAGGACAGGTCGCTGCCGCGCAGGTCGGCGCCGCTGAGATCGGCCTCGTGCAGCTCGGCCGCGGAGAGGTCCAGCCCGGTGAGCGAGGCGCCGGCCGCGCGCACCCCGGTCAGGTCGGCCTCCCGCATCCGCACCCCGGAGAGGGTGGCCCGGGTCAGGTCGGCCCCGGGCAGCGCGACGAACGACCAGTCCCCGCCGGTCACGGTCACCAGGTCGAAGGAGCAGCGGTCGAATCGCGAGCCGGTGAACTTGCAGCCGGTGAAGGTGGCCCGGAAGAACGAGCAGCCGGTGAACGTGCAGTTCACGAAGGCGGCGTCGGTGTGCTCGGACAGGGTGAAGCGGCAGTCGCGGAACGTGCACCCGGTGAAGACGGCGCCGACGTCGGTGGCCTCGCTGAGGTCGACGCCGCTGAACGACACCCCGGTGTGCTCCCGGCCGGAGAGGTCCTCGCCGTACCAGTCGGCGTCCCGGACGTCGGCCCCGTCGGGAAGCCCGCGGTCGGCCATCAGCCCTGCTCCACCCGGCTGGCCGCGCGGGCGGCCACCACGACCGGGTCGTAGGTCGGCGAGAACGGCGGGGCGTAGGACAGATCGGAGCCGGCGAACTCCTCCGCGGTCAGCCCGGCCCAGATCGCGGTGGCGAGGACGTCGATCCGCTTGCCGCTGGTCGGCCCACCGACGACCTGCGCGCCCAGCAGCCGGCCGGAGCCGCGGTCGCTGACCAGCTTCACCGCGATGGGGTCGGCGCCCGGGTAGTAGCCGGCCCGCGTCGTCCCCTCGATCGTCTCCGCCCGGCAGTCGTACCCGGCCGCCTCGGCCTCGCTGGTGCACAGTCCGGTCCGGGCGATCTCCAGGTCGCCGACCTTGGTCAGCGCCGTCCCGAGCACGCCCGCGAACCGGGCCGGCCGCCCGCCGATCACCGAGCCGGCGACCCGGCCCTGCTTGTTGGCGTGGGTGCCGAGGGCGACGTGCGCCGGCTCGCCGGTCAGCCGGTGGTACGTCTGCGCGCAGTCGCCGGCGGCGAACACCTCCGGGTGCGAGCGGCTGCGCTGGCTGCGGTCCACCGCGATCGCCCCGGTCTTCCCCAGCCGCAGGCCGGCGTCCCGGGCCAGCGCGACCTCGGGCCCCATGCCGAGCCCGAGGACGACGAGGTCGCACGGGTAGCTGCCCGCGTCGGTGCGCACCGCCCGCGCGGCGCCGTCGGCGTCGGTCTCGATCTCGCGCACCGGCTGCTCGGGCTGGACGTCGATGCCCATGTCGCCCAGGGCCTTGCACACCCGCTCGCCCATGTCGGCGTCCAGCTGGCCCATCGGGAGCGGATCGGCGAGGACGACGGTCACCGACAGGCCCCGGGCGTGCAGCACGTCGGCCATCTCCAGGCCGATGTAGCCGCCCCCGAGGACGACGGCCTGCCGCGCCCCGGCGGCGATCGCGGCCCGGATGTCGGCGCCGTCGGCCAGGCGGTGCACCCCGTGCACGCCGTCGGCGTCCAGGCCCGGCACCGGCGGCCGCAGCGGCCGGCCGCCGGTGGCCAGCACGAGGTGGTCGTAGGCCAGCGTCCGGCCGCTCGCGGTGCGGACCGTGCCGGCGTCGAGGTCGACCGCCTCGGCGCGCGTGCCGGTGTGCACGTCGATCTCCTGGGCGCGGAACTCGCCCGGGGTGCGGGCGATGAGCCGGTCGCGGTCGGCGACCACGCCCTCGACCCAGTAGGGGATGCCGCAGGCGGAGTAGGAGACGTCGGGGCCCTGTTCGAGGACGGTGATCGCCAGCTCGTCGGCCGGCCGCAGCCGCCGGGCCTGCGCGGCCGCGGACATGCCCGCCGCGTCGCCGCCGATCACCAGCAGCCGCTCGGCGCTCATGCCGGGGTCCCCGCGGGGACGCGGAGCGCCGGCGGAGCGTCGTCGTGGGGTGGGCTCATGATCCCAGCGTGTCACCCGGGGCTCTCACCTGCGGGGTCACTCCGGAGCAGGTCCACCGCCCGGGTCGCGGCGGCCAGCTGGGTGGGCGCCTGCGCGACCGACCAGCGGCGGGTGGCCCGATCCACGGCGAGCGTCGTCCAGCCCTCCCCGTCCTCGTCCGACAGGTGCACGAGCAGGGTCGCCGCGTCGTGCTCGACCCGGCAGCGGTGGTCGGGGTGCCCGGCCTCGTGCAGCGTGCCGCGCCGAGCGGCATCGGCGACGAACGACGTCCAGCGGGCCACGCGATCAGCCCCGCCGCAGCACCTTGCCGGGGTTGAGCAGGCCGTCCGGGTCGAGCGCGCCCTTGATCGACCGGTGCACCTCCAGCGAGACCGGGCCGATCTCGCGCTCCAGCCAGTCGACCTTGATCGAGCCGACGCCGTGCTCGCCGGTGATCGTGCCGCCGAGGGAGAGGCCGAGCTCGAGGATGTCGTCGAACGCGGCGAAGGCCCGGTCGCGCATGCCGGCGTCGGTCGGGTCGAAGCAGATGGTCGGGTGCATGTTGCCGTCGCCGGCGTGCCCGACGACGCCGACGGTGAGGGCGCGCTCGGTGGCGATGGCGTCGCAGCCGTCGAGGAACGCCGCGATCCGCGAGCGGGGGACGGCGACGTCGTCGATCAGCGTGCTGCCCAGCCGCTCCAGCGCCGGCAGCGCCATCCGCCGGGCGGCCAGCAGCAGGTCGCCCTCGGCGGGGTCGTCGGTGGTGTGCACGAGGTCGGCACCGGCCTCCCGGCACAGCTGCGCCAGCGCCTCGATCTCGCGGGCCGCCGCCTCGCCGCCGGTGTCGGACTGGGCCACCAGCAGCGCGTGCGCGTCGCGGTCGAGGTCGGCGTGCAGCAGGTCGTCGACGGCGCAGATGCACGTGTTGTCCATGACCTCCAGCAGGCTGGGCACCAGGCCGCTGGTCACCACCCGCTCGACGACCTCCCCCGTCTGCGCGGTGGTGGCGAAGGTGGCGACCAGCGTGACCGGCCGCTGCGGCGCCGGACGCAGCGCCAGAGTGGCCTCCGTGATGACGCCGAGGGTGCCCTCGGAGCCGACGAACAGCCGGGCCAGGTCGTAGCCGGCGACGCCCTTCACGGTGCGCCGTCCCGTGCGCAGCACCCGCCCGTCGGCGAGCACGACCTCCAGGCCGAGCACGTAGTCGGTGGTGACCCCGTACTTGACACAGCACAGGCCGCCGGAGTTCGTGGAGAGGTTGCCGCCGATCGTGCACCAGTCGTAGCTGGAGGGGTCCGGCGGGTAGAACAGGCCGGCACCGGCGACCGCGTCGCGCAGCTGCTTGTTCACCACGCCGGGCTGGACGACGGCCAGCCGGTCGGCCGGGGAGACCTCGAGGACGGCGTCCATCCGGGTCATGACCAGCGTGATCGCGCCGTCCACCGCGTTGCTCGCCCCGGCCAGCCCCGAGCCGGCGCCACGGGGCACGACCGGGATGCCGTGCCGGGAGGCGATCCGCATGACCGCGACGACGTCCTCGGTGCGGCGCGGGAACACCACGGCCGCCGGCGTCCCGGCCTCGGCCAGCATCGCCTGGTCGCGCGCGTAGGCGGCGGTGACGTCAGGGTCGGTCAGGACGCTGTCGGCGCCGAGGGCATCGGCCAGCTCGGCCACCCAAGCCGTCGTCACGGTGGTCACGGTCACACCGTACGACGGGGTCCCTCAGCTGAGACCGAGGTCGGCCAGTGTGAATGCGGCGCGGTACTCCAGGCCCGCCTCCTCCACCGCCGCGCGCCCGCCGCGGTCGACGATCACGGCCACCGCGATCGGCTCGGCGCCGGCGTCGCGCAGCGCCTCGACGGCGGTCAGCGGGCTGGAGCCGGTCGTCGAGACGTCCTCCACCACGAGCACGCTGCGGCCGGCGACGTCCGGGCCCTCGATCCGCCGCTGCAGCCCGTGCGCCTTGCCGGCCTTGCGGACCACGCAGGCGTCGAGGAACCCCTCCCCCGCCGCGGCCGCGTGCAGCATCGCCGTCGCCACCGGGTCGGCCCCGAGGGTCAGCCCGCCGACGACGTCGTAGCGCAGGTCCCCGGTGAGCTGCCGCATCACGCGGCCGACCAGTGGCGCGCCCTCGTGGTGCAGGGTCAGCCGGCGCATGTCGATGTACCAGTCGGCCTCCCGCCCCGAGGAGAGCGTCACCCGCCCGTGCACCACCGCCAGCTCGACGATGAGCTCGAGCAGCCGGTCGCGGTCGGGCGTGGAGGAGGGGGCCGTCATGCCGCCGAGCGTAGGACCCCGTCCTCCCCCGCCCTGGGGCGGCGCTGCTCAGGCGGCCGGCGGGGTGAGCACCTGGTCGATGACGTAGACGGTCGCGTTCGCCGTCGGCAGGTTGCCGCACACGACCGTCGCGGGCGTGGCACCGGCGAGGGTCTGGTCGGCGCTGACGGTGAAGCTCTCCCCGGCCCCCTCGACGGTCAGCTGGTCACCGCTGAGCGTGGTGTGGGTGCCGCCCAGCTCGCCGGGGGCCAGCCGCCCGGGGATGACGTGGTGGGTCAGCAGCGCCGTGAGCCGCGGCGTGTCCCCGAGCAGCGGGTTCAGCACGTCGGCGGGCACCGCCTCGAAGGCGGTGTTCGCCGGGGCCAGCACGGTGACGTCCGGCGCGGTGTTGAAGGCGTCCACCAGGTTCGCGGTCCCGATCGCCGACGCCAGGGTGGTCAGCAGGGGGGTGGTGCCGGCGGCGCGGACCACGGGGTCGTCGGCCATCCCCGCGATGCTGCCCTCGCCCTGGGGCGGCAGCGTGGCGCACGCCGGACCGAACGGGCCGGCCGGCGACGCGGGGGTGGACGGCGCCGCGGGCGCTCCGGCCGTCGGAGCGGCGGCGCCCTCCTCGGGGACGTCGCCGGAGCTGCAGGCGCTCAGGACGACGGCGGCCGCGGCGACGGCCAGGGCGGTGCGGGTGCGGATCACGGGGCGGGTCTTCCCTTCCTCGGGCGGGCGCCATTCTCCGGCGGGCGCCCGCGACCGGGAACACCGCCCCGCCGGGTCACCCGACGAGCACGCTGATCGAGTGCAGGCCGGTGGCGCCCGCCGGGTACGGGCCGGCCCGCTCGGCGGTCTGCACCTCGCCGTCCCCGGCCGTGGCCCGGACGGTCAGCCGGTGGCGACCCGGCGGGAAGTCGTACGCGAGCACCCACTGCCGCCAGACGTCGGCGTCCACCTCCGTCGAGAGTCGCGCCGGGAGCCACGCGCCGTCGTCCACCTGCACCTCGACGGCGGCGATGCCGCGGGTCTGCGCCCAGGCCACGCCCGCGACGGCGCCCCGACCGGGCGGCAGCGGGCGCAGGGCCGAGGGCGTGTCGATGCGGGAGGCGATCCGGACCGGCCCCGAGGCGGCCCAGCCGCGGCGCACCCAGAAGGCGTCGAGCGCGTCGTACGTGGTGGCCTCGATGCCTGTGAGCCACTTGCACGCCGACACGTAGCCGTAGAGCCCGGGCACCACCATGCGCAGCGGGAACCCGTGCTCGACCGGCAGGGATTCGCCGTTCATCCCGACGGCCAGCATCGCGTCGGGCACCTCGAGGGCCGCGCGGGTGGGGACGCCGATGGTCATGCCGTCGTCGGACGTGCAGACCAGCTGGTCCGACGCCGGGGAGACCCCGTTCTCGCGGAGGAACGCCCCGAGCGGGACGCCCAGCCACCGCGCGGTGCCCGCCAGCCGCCCCCCGACCTCGTTGGAGACGCAGGTCAGGGTGATGTCGCGCTCGATCAGGTCGCCGCGGCCCAGGAGGTCGTCGAGCGTGTACGTGCGCGGGGCGGCGACCATCCCGGTGAGCCGCAGCCGGTGCGCCGCGGGGTCCAGCTGCGGCACGGTGATGGCCGTGTCGATCCGGTAGAAGTCGCGGTTGGCGGTGACCAGCGGGGTCAGCCCGGCCACCTCGGCGGCCAGGTCGGCACCCGGCGGGAGCGCCGGGGCGGGTCCGGCCGGCGGTGGGAGCGCCAGGTCGGAGCGCGAACCGCCGACGTCGAACCGGCGCAGCAGCAGCCGCCCACCGAGACCGCCGAGGACGGCGACGGCGAGCGCCGTCCCCCCGGCGAGGAGGAAGCGCCGGCGGTCGGGATCCCGCCGCCCGGGAGCCGCGAGCGGGCCGAGCAACAGGACCAGCGCGGTGGCCGCGGCAGCGGCGCCGACCAGGGCCGGCAGCGCGTCCAGCGGCCGGCCGGCCGGCCCGGCCACCGCGGCGGCGGTACCCGCGGCGCCGAACGCCGCGATCCCCGCCACGCCCGCGCCCCGGCGGCGGGCGGGGGCCACGCCGAGCCCGAGACCGGCGAGGCCGGGGAGGACCAGCACCCCCGCGACCCGCGCGGCCTTGTCCTGCTCCCCCACGACGTCGGT
>NZ_JAQISV010000052.1:0-45541 GCF_048569675.1 Geodermatophilus sp. CPCC 206100 | reverse complement strand
TGGCCGGGGGGCGGAGCGCACGGCGCCGGTCCGGCCGCCCGAGCCGGTGCCTGCGCGGCGGCCGGCGACTGCGGCGTCGCGGGCTGCGGCGTCGTCGGCTGCTCGGCCGCGGGCCGGGACCGCCGGACGAACTCCCGGCGCGGACCGGCGGACTCGGGAGCCGCCGGCTCGGCGGCCGGCTCCGGGCGAGCGGGCGTCTCGCGGACGGCGGGCGCCTCCCGGACGGCGGGCTCCCGGACCGGGGCCTCGGGAACCGGGCGCCCGGCGGACTCGCCCGCGATCGACAGCCGCCGCTCCAGGCGCTCCAGCCGCTGCAGGGTGGCCGCCGCCGAGTCGTCGGTCGCGGGCAGCAGCATGCGGGCGCACACCAGCTCGAGCAGCAGCCGCGGCGCCGTCGTCCCGCGCATCTCGGTCAGGCCCTCGTGGACGGTGTCGGCCATCCGCGACAGGGTCGCCGAGCCCAGCGCCCGCGCCTGCGAGCTCATGAGGTCCAGCCGGTCGGGCGGGCAGTCGAGCAGCCCGTTCCCGCCGGCGTCCGGCACGGCGTCGAGCACGATGAGGTCGCGCAGCCGGTCGAGCAGGTCGGTGGCGAAGCGGCGCGGGTCGTGCCCGGCCTCGACCACCCGGTCGACGGCGCGGAACACCCCCGGCGCGTCGTGGGCGGCCAGCGCGTCGATGGTCTCGTCGAGCAGCGCGTCGTCGGTCACCCCGAGCAGGCCGACGGCGCTCTTGTAGGTGACGCCCTCGCCACCCGCGCCGGCCAGCAGCTGGTCGAGGATCGACAGCGAGTCGCGCACCGAGCCCCCGCCGGCGCGCACCACCAGCGGGAACACCGTCGGCTCGACCTGCACGCCCTCGGCGGCGCAGGTCTTCTCGAGCAGGCCGCGCAGTGTCGTCGGCGGCACCAGCCGGAACGGGTAGTGGTGCGTGCGCGAGCGGATGGTCGACAGGACCTTGTCCGGCTCGGTCGTGGCGAAGACGAAGACGAGGAACTCCGGAGGCTCCTCGACGACCTTGAGCAGGGCGTTGAAGCCCTGCGTGGTCACCATGTGCGCCTCGTCGACGATGTAGACCTTGTAGCGGCTGTTCACCGGGGCGAAGAACGCCCGCTCGCGCAGGTCCCGGGCGTCGTCGACACCACCGTGGCTGGCCGCGTCGATCTCGATGACGTCCAGCGACCCCGGCCCGTCGGGGGCCAGCGCGACGCACGAGCCGCAGACGCCGCACGGGGTCGACGTCGGCCCCTGCTCGCAGTTCAGCGAGCGGGCGAGGATCCGCGCCGACGACGTCTTGCCGCAGCCCCGGGGGCCGCTGAACAGGTACGCGTGGTTGATCCGCCCGCCGTCGACGGCGTTGACCAGCGGAGTCGTCACGTGCTCCTGGCCGACCACCTCGGCGAAGGTCGCCGGGCGGTACTTCCGGTAGAGCGCCAGAGCCACGCGACGAGGTTACGTGGCAGGTCCGACGCCGCCGTGGACCTCCACCGCGATCCCGACGACGGGGAGGAAGAGAGGACCCCCCGCGCACCCGCCAGAGCCCGCTTATCCTTGCTGCCTTCCGGCCCTGGGGAGGTTCACAGGGTGACGCCACGCGAGGGGTCGGCACCCACTGTAGGGCAATTCGGGTCGGCCGCCGCCACGACCCCCCGCTACGCTCCCGGCCCATGACGCCCTGGCCCCGCCCCGAGGCTCGCCCCGAGCCTGCGAGGGGGGAGGAGGACCGGGTCCTCCCCCTCCCCCCGCCCCGGTCCTGACCCGGAGCACCGCGGGCTGAGCCCACCCCGGCGCGCGCCGAGGACGCTGCGCCGTGCTCCGGACCGACTCCCCCGATCCGGAACCCGCGACCAGGAGCGTCATGTCCACCCCCACCCGCGCCGCGACCAGCGGCGCACCGACCGCGGCGCCGTCCCGCGGCTTCGTGCTCGTCGTGCTCGCCGCCCTCTGCTGGGGCACCTCGGGCGTCAGCGGCCGCGTGGTCGCCGACCGCACCGACCTCGGCCCGCTGGACATCGCCTGGCACCGGCTGGCCATCGGCGCCGCGGTGCTGCTCGCCGCCCACCTGCTCACCCGCCGCCGGGCGGTCGCCGGCGCCCCGCTGACCCGCCCGGTCGCCGCCCGGCTCGCGCTGGTGGCCGCCGGCCTCGCCGCCTACCAGCTGGCCTACTTCGCCGCCGTGGCCTCCGCCGGGGTGAGCATCGCCACCCTGGTCGCGCTGGGCCTGGCACCCCTGCTCGTCGCCGTCGGCGCGGCGCTGCTCGGGCACGGCCGGCCCGACCGGGCCACCGTCGCCGCCCTCGCCGCCGCCCTCACCGGGCTGGGCCTGCTGGTCGGTCTGACGGCGGGCGCCTCGGCGGGGACGGCGGTGCTGCTCGGCGGCCTCCTCGCGGTCGGCTCGGCCCTGGGCTACGCCGTCGTCACCCTCGCCAGCGGCGGCCTGCCGGCCGGCGTCCCGGTGACGCTGGTGGGGTTCGCCGGCGGGGCGCTGCTGCTGACCCCGGTCGCGCTGGCCGCCGGCCTGCGGTTCACCACCGAGCCGGTCGCCCTGCTGACGCTGCTCTACCTCGGAGCGGTGCCGAGCGCCCTGGCCTACGCCTTGTTCTTCCGCGGGCTGCGCACGGTGCCGGGCGCGGTCGCGGCGATCGTCACCCTGCTGGAGCCGGTGACGGCGACGGCGCTCGCGACGGCGTTCCTCGGGGAGCGGCTGCCCCTCGGCGCGCTGGCCGGCGGGGTGCTCGTGCTGGCCGCCGTCGCCGGGCTCTACCTGCGCCGGCTGGGCACTCCCGCGCCGGGACCGACCGCGCCCGGCACCTGAGCGCCGACGCACGGAGGCCGGGCCCCGCTGCTGCGCGGGACCCGGCCTCGGGTGCGGAGGATGGGAGATTCGAACTCCCGAGGGGTTGCCCCCAACCCGCTTTCCAAGCGAGCGCCATAGGCCACTAGGCGAATCCTCCCGGTGCCCGGCCAGGATACCGGGCGGTGCCGCGGCGGTCAGCGAGGGCACCCGGTGGCGCCGGGTGTGGTTTCGCCCCGGCGCCCTGGGGAAGGCTGGTCCGGAACGGGATCCCCGGCCCGCGGCACCAGGAGGCAAGCCCCATGAGCGAGACCGAGCAACTCCGGCCCGAGGTCGTGGAAGCCATCGTCGCGGTGCTGAAGGGCGCCGACCCCTCGGGGCTGCCGCCGACCGCGACCAAGGAGGAGAAGGACGCCGCCAAGGACCGCTACCTGTCGGAGTTCGTCGCCGAGCGCAGCAAGCGCGACCGGCAGACCCGCGCCTGGGAGTTGCTGCTGACCCGCAGCTACGACGAGCCGCCCACCTGGCAGCGACTGTTCGACGACCTCGCCCCGGACGTCGTCGACCAGCTCGGCGAGCTCTACGACGCCCTGCCCGCGGGTGCCCAGGAGGAGTACGCCCGCCGGTACGGCGTCCCCACCGGCGTCTGACCGGCGCCTCGGCGCCGGCGCGTCACTGACGGACCCCATGAGCGGACCCGACCACCTCGTCGCCGGGCGCTACCGGCTGCACGCCCGCGTCGGCGGCGGCGGCATGGGCACGGTCTGGCGGGCCACCGACGAGGTCCTGGGCCGCCGGGTCGCGGTCAAGCAGGTCCTCCCGCCGAGCGGCGCGGACCCGACCGCGGTCGAGCAGCAGCGCCAGCGTGCGCTGCGCGAGGGCCGCATCGCCGCCCGCCTGAGCCATCCCCACGCCATCTCCGTCTACGACGTCGCGGTGGACGAGGCCGGGTCGCCGTGGCTGGTGATGGAGTACCTGCCCTCCCGCAGCCTGGCGGAGGTGCTGGCCGAGGACGGCGTCCTGCACGTCGACCAGGTGGCCCAGATCGGCGCCCAGGTGGCCGACGCCCTGGTGGCCACCCACGCGGCGGGGATCGTGCACCGGGACGTCAAGCCGGCGAACGTGCTCATCGGTGAGGGGGCCGGGGTCGACGGCCTGGTGAAGATCACCGACTTCGGCATCTCCCACGCCACCGGCGACGTCACGCTGACCCAGACCGGGCAGATCACCGGCACGCCCGCGTTCCTGGCCCCCGAGGTGGCGCAGGGGTCCGAGATGACGCCGGAGAGCGACGTGTTCTCCCTCGGCGCCACCCTCTACACCTGCCTGGAGGGCGAGCCCCCGTTCGGCATGGACGACAACGCCCTGCGGCTGCTGCACCGGGTCGCCGGCGGGCAGGTCGCCCCGCCGCGCCGGGCCGGCTCGATGTCGGGCGCGCTCACCCGGATGCTCGCGGTCGACCCCGCCGCGCGCCCGTCGATGAGCGAGGTCCGCGATGAGCTCGCGCGGCTCGCCGCGGGGCGGGACGGGGACCCGACGACGGTGCTGATGGCCCGCACCATTCTCCGGTCGTCCACCAACCGGCAGCGGACCGCCGAGCTCGGCGCGGGCGAGATCCCGGCCGGCGGGGGATCTGGCGGGGGTGCCGGTCCGCGCACCGCCGTCCAGGACGTGCCGCCCGCGCAGCCGTCGCCCCCGACCCCGCCTCCTACGCCGCCGCCCGCCCGGCCGGCGTCGATCGTCACCGCGCGGCCCCGCAAGCGCCGCCCCGGCCTGGTCGCCGCGGTGGTGCTGGCCGTGCTGCTCGTCGCCGGCGGGATCGCCTGGCTGGTCACCCGCGGCGACGCCCCCGAGGGCGCATCGGCAGCGGACCCGCCGGCGTCGTCCGCGGCGCCGTCGAGCGAGGCCGACGGGGGCTCCGCCGGGGCGGACCCCGGCACGGAGCCCGCGCCGTCCTCCGACGCGACCGCGCCGCCCGCCGACCAGCCCGCCGACGAGCCCGCCGACGAGCCCGCGGAGGACGCACCTCCGCCGGACGACCCGGACGCCGTCGCCGAGCAGACCCTCGCCCGGTACTACGAGCTGCTGCCCGGCGACCCGGACGCCGCCTACGCGATGACCGGGCCCACGCTGAAGTCCGCGGCCAGCCCCGGGTACTACCGGGACTTCTGGTCGCCGTGGTCGGAGGTCGAGCTCGCGGAGCTCCGGGACGTCTCGCGGCAGGACGACGGGTCGGTCACCGCGACCACCGAGGTGCGGTACACCGGCCGCGACGGGGGCAGCCAGGTCGAGCTGCACGAGGTGCGCTTCGTCCGCGCCGACGACGGCGACTGGCTGGTGGACTTCGACCGGTACGTCGGGCCCGTCGGCTGACGCACCTCCCCGAGCCGTTCCGGTGAACGGCCGCGAACAGCAGCGAAGCCGCCCCCAGGGTCCCCGACCAGCAGGTCGGAGCCCCTCGGGACGGCTTCGCCGTCAGGACTGGCGGTGGCGGTGGGATTTGAACCCACGGAGGCTTGCACCTCACACGCTTTCGAGGCGTGCTCCTTCGGCCGCTCGGACACGCCACCGCCGCAGAGACTACAGGGCCCGCCGGCGCCGGAAGAACGCGCGTAGGAGCGCGGCGGACTCCTCCGCGCGCACTCCCCCGGTGACCTGCGGCCGGTGGTTGAGCCGGCGGTCGCGGACGACGTCCCACAGCGACCCGGCCGCCCCGGCCTTCGGGTCGTCGGCGCCGTAGACGACGTGTCCCACCCGCGCCAGCACGCTCGCACCGGCGCACATGGTGCACGGCTCGAGGGTGACGACGAGCGTGGTGCCGGTCAGCCGCCAGCCGTCGCCGTGCACCCGCGCGGCGGCGCGCAGGGCGAGCACCTCGGCGTGCGCGGTGGGATCGCCGCGCTTCTCCCGCTCGTTGGCCGCCTCGGCCAGCACCGCCCCGTCCGGGGCCAGGACGACGGCACCGATGGGCGTGTCGCCCCACTCCACCGCGGCGGCGGCCAGCTCCAGCGCCCGCCCCATCGCCGCGTCGAGGTCGGGAGTCACCGGGTTCCCTCCGGCGTGCTCGTGCTCTGCCCACCAGCGGGGGCAGAGCACGAAGGGAGAGCCCGGACCTGCCCTGCGGGGAGCTCGTGCTCTGCCCACCGGGGTGGGCAGAGCACGACTCCGCGCGGGGGGAGGTGTGCCGGGTCCGCGGTCACGCCGGGACCCGCCGGCCGCCGGCGTCGTCCAGCGGGATCCCGACCAGCGCGGACAGCTCGGCGAGCGCCGCCGCCGGGTCGACCACCTTGACGGTGTGCATGCCCAGGGCCCGCGCCGGCTCGAGGTTGATGCCGAGGTCGTCCAGGTAGGCGCACTCCCCGGCCCCGACCGGCCGGCCGGCCGCGTCGGAGAGCCGGGCCAGCGTCCGCCGGTAGATCTCCGGCTCGGGCTTGCGCACGCCCTCCACCGAGGACTCCACGACCACGTCGAACAGGTCCAGCAGCTCCCCGAGCCGGCCGGTGCGCTCCATCGGCGCGACGTTGTTCGACAGCAGGGCCAGCGGCACGCCCCCGTCCCGCAGCCGCCGCACGGCGGCCACCATCGACGGGCGCAGGTCCCCGCCGAGCGCGGCGAGCACCCGGCGGGCGTCGAGGCGGTGCCCCGCCACCCGGGCCTCGGCCTCGAAGGCGTCGACGAAGCCCGCGGCGTCCAGCTCGCCGCGCTCGTACCGGGCCCACGCGTTGGTGTCCGGGTCGGTGCTGTTCAGCCGCCGGACGAGCCCGTCAGGCAGCCCGGCCTCGGCCTCGTACGCGGCGAACGCCGTCATCGGGCTCTCGGTGAGCACCCCGCCGAGGTCGAGGACGACGGCGGTGACCCGCGCGGTCACGTGCGCACGGCGGCCGCGAGCTCCTCGGCGAAGCCCAGCCGCGCGGCGATCGCGGCCACCATCTCGTCGGCCCACAGGTCGTCGGCGGTCACGATCGGCCGCAGCTGGTCGGCGGGCAGCCCGTCGTCGGCGAAGACGTCGAGGTCGCCGCCGGGCCAGCCGGTCTCGTCGTCGTCGAACGCCCCGTCGGCGTCCACCGCGATGCCGTAGCGCTCCACCACCTCGGCGGCCAGCACCCACTCCTGCATGGTCGCGTCGGAGATCAGCGCCCGGACCAGGCCCCCGGGCCCGTGCCGGAGGACGACGAAGTACAGCCGCGAGTCGACGACGACGACGAACGGTCCGGGCCACGCGCCGACGCCCGGCTCCCCCAGCGCCCGCTCCAGCACCGGCAGCTCGTCGCCGGCGTCGGCGGCCAACAGCTCCACCCGCCAGCGCCCGTCGGGCCGGCTCACCCGGACCGCCCAGCTGGCCCGTACCTCCGGCTCGGTCACCGCTTGCGCAGCATGGTCAGGCCGTCGGAGACGGGCAACAGCACCGTCTCCCAGCGGGGGTCGGTGGCCAGCGCGGCGTTGAGCTCGACGATCGCCCGCTGGTTGTCGTTCTCCGGGTCGAGCACCCGGCCGTTGGCCAGCGTGTTGTCGAGCAGCACCACTCCGTTGGCGGTCATCCGCGGGTGCAGGTCCTCGACGTAGCCGGCGTACCCGGTCTTGTCGGCGTCGACGAAGGCGAGGTCGAACGTCGGCTCGGCCGGCAGCGCGCGCAGCGACTCGTGCGCGTCGCCCAGTCGCAGCTCGATCCGGTCGGCCAGCCCGGCGCGGGCCCAGTAGCGGCGGGCGATCGCCGTCCACTCCGCGTTGACGTCCAGGCACAGCAGCGAGCCGTCGTCGGCCAGGCCCCGGGCGACGCAGAGGGCGGAGTAGCCGGTGAAGGTGCCGATCTCGATCGCCCGGCGGACGCCCAGCGCGCCGGTGAGCAGCTGCATGAAGGTGCCCTGCTCGGGCGCGATCTGGAAGGTCGGGGGCACCTCGCCGCGGTCGGCCAGGGCGGCGGTCTCGGCGAGCAGGTCGGCGACCACGTCGTCCGGCGGCTCGGACGAGGCCCGTACGTACCCGGCCAGCTCGGGGGTGAGGAGGAACGAGCGCGGCGTCATGGCGCCTGCGGGCGGAGGAGCGCGGGGGTCATAGCCTCTGATCATGGCCGATCCCGCCTCGCACGACGACGGCGCCGACGTCGACCCCGCGCTGTTCACCCGGCTGGCGGACGACCCGCTCGCCGGGCTCCTGGGCATCGAGCTGGAGCAGGTGCGCCCCGGGTACGCGCGGGCCGCGATGACGGTGGGGCCGCAGCAGCTGAACGCCGTCGGCACCGCGCACGGCGGGGCCACGATGGCGCTGCTCGACGTCGTCCACGCGGCGGTGAGCAACAGCCACGGCACGGTGGCGGTCGCGCAGGACGTGCACACCGAGTTCCTCGCCCCCGGGCGGCTCGGTGACCGGCTGGTCGCCGAGGGGACCGAGGTGCACCGCAGCAGCCGCACCGCGGTGTACCGGATCGACGCCCGCGCGCAGGACGGCCGGCTGGTCGCCACCGCGCTGGCCCGCGTGTTCCGCACCGAGCGCCCCTGGGAGTCGCCGGCATGACCGCGTTCCCGGTCCCGACGATGCCCGCCCCGCCGGTGGCCGTCGTCGGGCTCGGCCAGCTGGGCGGGTCGCTGGCCGCGGCCCTGGTCGCGGCCGGCCGCCCCGTCACCGGCTGGGACGTCGACCCCGCCGCGCGGGAGGCCGCCGGAGCGCGGGGGGTGCGGATCGCCCGGGAGCTGGCGGGCGTGGTGGTGCTCGCCGTGCCGCTGCCGGCGATGGCCACCGCCCTCGACGGCCTCCTCCTCGCCCCCGACGCGACCGTCACCGACCTCGGCTCGGTGAAGGCCCCGGTGCTGGCGCAGCTGCGGCCGGCGCTCGGCGGCCGGTACGTCGGGGGCCACCCGATGTGCGGGACCGAGCGGTCCGGCCACGCGGCCACCGATCCCGGCCTGTTCACCGGCGCCCGGTGGGCGCTGTGCCTGGAGCCCGACACCGAGCTGCCGCGCTGGCTGCGGGCGGCCGAGGTGGCGCTGGACGCCGGCGCGGAGGTGGTGCCGGTGACCGCCGCGGAGCACGACGACGCCGTCGCCGCGATCAGCCACGTCCCCCACCTGCTGGCCGCGGCCCTGGCCGCCGCCGCCGGGGAGGCCGGCCCGCTGGCCCTCGCGCTGGCCGCCGGCAGCTTCCGCGACGGCACCCGGGTGATCGCCAGCGACCCGGCCTTCGTCACCGCGATGGTCGAGGGCAACGCCGGGCCGACCGCCGCCGCGCTGGCCCGGGTGCAGGCGCAGCTGGCCCGGCCGTGGCCGGAGCTGGTCGGCGCCGGGCACGCGGTGCGGGCGGCCCCACCCGGCCGCCGTCCGGTGCGGGTGCCGCTGGACCGCAGCGCGCTGCTGGCCCTGGGCCGGGCCGGGGGTGCGGTGACCCGGCGGCTGGCGGCGTTCGTCGAGGGCTGGGTGCCCGACCCCGGCTGACACGGTTGTGCCCGCCGCGCGGCGGGCAGGGAGGACGACATGGACGAGAAGGATCTGCTCAGCCGCATCCACGCCCTGGTCGACGAGGAGCACCAGCTGCGGGAGTCGGGGGAGCACACCGACGACCAGCGTGCCCGGATGTCCGAGGTGGAGGCCCAGCTGGACCAGTGCTGGGACCTGCTCCGGCAGCGCCGCGCCAAGCGCCAGTACGGCGAGGACCCCGACGAGGCCTCCGCCCGGCCCGAGCAGCAGGTCGAGGGCTACCTCCAGTAGCCCGCCGGCCGGGGCGGACCCCGCTGCGCTACGGGAGGTCAGCGGACGCATCTAATCTGTGAGGGGGCGGTCACGGGGGTCGCCGGACCACCCTGACCGACCGACGGGGGACTGCAGCATGGGCCGCCACGCCGACACCCGGAGCCGCCGCGGGTCCCCGCAGCTCGCGCCGCAGGTCCTCATCGCGCTGGCGGTTGCCGCGGTCGTGCTGGTCGCCGGCGGCGTCACCTGGTGGGCGGTCGGCTCCGGCGCCGGGGACTGTGAGCGCACCGACGTCGTCCGCGTGGCCGTCGCCCCCGAGCTGGCGCCGGTCGCGGAGCGGGTGCTGTCCGGTGCCCCGGGGCTGGGCACCGAGGACTGCGCCGGCGTCGAGGTGTCGGCGCAGGAGCCGGTGCAGACCGTCGGCGACCTCAGCGCGCTGGAGGGCGCGGACCTCCCGCACCTGTGGGTGCCCGACTCCTCCCTGTGGCCGGCCCGCGCCGGCGAGGTCCCCCTCGAGGTGGCCGGGTCGGTGGCCACCTCGCCGGTGGTCCTGGCCACCAGCCGATCCGCGGTCGACGCGCTGGGCTGGGCGGAGACGGCGCCGGGCTGGGCCGAGGCCCTCGCCGGCCGCCAGGCGCTCGCGGTGCCCGACCTCGCGACCAGCGCCGAGGCGC
The DNA here is from genome assembly GCF_048569675.1 of Geodermatophilus sp. CPCC 206100. Taxonomy (NCBI): domain Bacteria; kingdom Bacillati; phylum Actinomycetota; class Actinomycetes; order Geodermatophilales; family Geodermatophilaceae; genus Geodermatophilus; species Geodermatophilus sp. CPCC 206100. The sequence continues at coordinate 35,397 of NZ_JAQISV010000052.1, read as the reverse complement.
TGGCGGCGCTGACCGCGGTCCGGACGGCGCTGGGCGCGGACGAGGACGCGGACAACGCCGTCGTCCAGGCGGTGCTGGCCGCCGAGCGCGAGCCGGCGGTCTCCTCCGCCGACGCCCTGACCGCCGGCCGCGAGGGCGCCGAGGACGCGCCGCTGGTCCCGGTCAGCGAGCAGGAGGTGTACGCCGCGGCCCAGGGCGAGGGCGAGTCCGCGCTGGTCGCCGTCTACCCCCGCGAGGGCTCCCCGTCGCTGGACTACCCGGTCGTGCGGGTGGGCTCGGCCACCGGGGCCGACGCCGCCGCCGTCACCGCGGCGATCGAGGCGCTCACCTCCGACGCCGCGCGCACCGCCGCCCAGGAGGCGGGGTTCCGCGACCCGGACGGCGCGGCGCCCCCCGACGCCGGGGAGGCCACCGGGACGCTGGCGGAGGCGCCCGAGGCGCTGCTCCTGGACCCGGCGCAGGTCCAGGCGCTGCTCGCCCAGCTGTCGGAGCTGGCCGCCCCCTCGCGCATCCTCACGGTCTTCGACGTCTCCACGTCGATGGAGGCGCCGGCCGGCGGCGGCACCCGCGCCACCCTGGCCCGCGACGCGGCCAAGAGCGCGCTGTCGCTGGTGCCGGGGAACTTCGCCCTCGGGCTCTGGGTGTTCGCCCATGAGCTGGAGGGTGACCAGGACTGGACCGAGCTCGTGCCCACCCGGCAGCTGGACGCCTCGGCCGACGGGAGCGTCCAGCGCGACCTGCTCGACGACCAGCTCGACACCATCCCCGACCGGCTCACCCCGGGCGGCACCGGCCTGAACGACACCACGCTGGCCGCCGTCCGGGCCGCCCGCGCCAACTACGACCCCACCGCGGTGAACAGCGTGCTGATGGTCACCGACGGCACCGACGAGGACGACGGGATCGAGCTGGACGCGCTGCTGCAGACGCTGCGCGACGAGGCCGACGCCGACCGGCCGGTGAAGGTCATCGGTGTCGCGCTGGGCCCGGACGCCGACCTGGACGCGCTCGAGCAGATCGCCGCCGCGACCGAGGGTGCGGCCTACTCCGCCGTCGACCCGACCGACCTGCAGACCGTCCTGTTCGACGCGCTCCGCCAGCGGGAGTAGGCGGTCAGGTACGGGCGAGCAGGCCGTCGAGGGCCGCGGTGACCTCCTCGACGGTGACCCGGGCCAGGGCGGGGTCGAGGTCGGTCCCCCACGGGTCCCCTGCGCCGTCGCCGTGCCACAGGACGACGTGCAACGGCCCGCCGTTCCGTGCGGTCCGCGGCGGCGGACCCCACAGCGCCGGGGACACCGGCCCGAACAGCACCACCGACGGCCGGCGGTAGGCGGTCGCCAGGTGCGCCATCCCGGTGTCGCCGCTGAGGACGACGCGGGCCCCGGCGACGAGCGCGGCCAGCTCCAGCGGAGAGGTCCGCCCCGCGAGCACCGCCCCCTCCCCCAGCCCGGCGGCGTCGGCCACCCGTTGGGCGAGCGGCACCTCGACCGGGCCGCCGGTGATCCGCACGTCCAGCCCGGCCGCGGCCAGGTGCCGGGCGACCGCGGCGAACCTCTCCGGTGGCCAGCGCCGGCCGGGGAACGCCGCCCCGGGGTGCACCAGCGCGACGCCGTCCGGCGCCGGAGAGGGGACGCCGGGCACCGCCAGGTCCAGCGCGTCGGGGTCGGCGGCGGCGCCCAGCCCCTCGGCGACCAGCCGGCACCAGCGGTGCACCTCGTGCTCGTCGGGGTACCAGGTCGGCCCGGGATAGCCGGGGCTGGCGAAGGTGAGCAGCCGGTCGGGCTGCAGGTCGGCGACGACGACGTGCGACGCCGGGCCCTTCCCGTGCAGGTCGACGGCGAGCTCGGGCGGCGGGCCGGCCCAGTCCAGCGGCTCGAGCTCACGGGCTGGTAGCACGTCGTCGACGGCGTCGACCAGACCGGCGAGGGGCTCCAGCGCGGTCGTCGTCGCGAGCACCAGCCGGTGTCCGGGCACCGCCGTCCGCACCGCCCGGATCGCCGGGACCCCGGTCAGCAGGTCCCCGAGCCCCAGCGGCCGCAGCACCACCGCGACGGGCTGGTCGCCCCCCCGTCGGTTCCCGCGGAAACCGACGGAAGCGGAGTCCTTCACCACACGCGAGAGCGCTCGACCAGGGCGGTGGTGGAGTGGCCGTCCAGGTAGGGCAGGACGACGGCCTGGCCGCCCCACCGGCGCAGCACCGCGGCCTCGGGCAGGTCGGCCCCTGCGTAGTCGCCGCCCTTGACCCACACGTCGGGCCGCAGCCGGTCGAGCACCTCCGCCGGGGTGTCCTCCTCGAACACCACCACGGCGTCGACGAACTCCAGCGCCTCCAGCACCCGCGCCCGGTCGGCCGCGGTCACCAGCGGCCGGGTCGGGCCCTTCAGCCGGCGCACGGAGTCGTCGGAGTTGATGCACACGACCAGGCAGTCGCCCAGGCCGCGGGCCGCGCGCAGCGTCGCGACGTGGCCGGAGTGCAGCAGGTCGAAGCAGCCGCCGGTGGCGACGACGGTGCCGCCGGCCGCGCGGACCCGGGCGAGGACGCCGTCGGCCCCCGGCGCGGCGTCGACGTCCGGGGCGGCGGGCTCGGCGTCCCACGCCGAGGCCCCGCCGCGGGCCACGAAGGTCCCCGCGAACGCCACCGCGGCGGCCACCGCCTCGCCGGTCACCGCGCCGTCGGCCAGGGCCAGCGCGGCCGCCGCGGCGAAGGAGTCCCCCGCGCCGCACGGGTCCCCGCCGGTGACCGGCAGCGCGGGCACGACCATCGGCGCGCCCTCCCCGTAGGAGAGCAGCGCACCGCGGGCGCCCAGGGTCACGGCCACGGCCCCGACGCCCCAGTGCCGGATGAGCGCCTCGGCCCGGGCACCCACGGCCGCCAGTCCGTCGCCCCCCGCCGCGACCCCGGCGGCGGCCGCGACCCGCGCCGCCTCCGCGCCGTTCGGGGTCACCAGCCGGACCGAGGGCAGCGGGTCGGCGCCGCGCGGGTGCGGGTCCCAGACGACCGGTCCCCGGGCCTGTGCCAGGGCGGCCCGGACGTCGGCGGCCGCCGTCGTTCCCCGGCCGTAGTCGGCCACCAGCACCGCCGCGGCGTCGCGGATCGCCGCTGCCGCCTCGGCGGGCAGCGGGCCGAGCGCCGCCACGGGGGCGCCGCTGTCGAGCCGGACGACGGAGTGGTCGCCCACCCGCACCCGCTGCTTGACCGCGGTGCCACCGGTGGCCGGGATCTCGACCAGCCGCACCCGGCCGGCCAGCAGGGCGCGCAGCCGGTCGGCGCCCTCGTCGTCGCACATCGGCGTCACGAGCACGACCTCGCGGCCGGTGGCCTGCGCGGCGACCACCGCGGCCAGCGCCGCGCCACCGGGGCGCTCGCGGGTGTCGACGTCCTCGACGACGGGGACCGGCGCGTCGGGGGTGAGCCGGGAGGCGGTCCCGACCAGGTCGACGTCGAGCAGCGCGTCGCCGACGACGACGAGCGACCCGGTCACGAGACCACCCCGATCCGGCTGTCCGGCACGCGGGCGGGCTCGGCGAGCACGGCGGCGTCGAAGGCGGCACAGACCAGGTGCAGCGCGACCAGGTGGCACTCCTGCACCGTCGCCGTCCACGGGCTGTCGATGCAGACCGCGTCGTCGGCGGCCGCGGCGAGGGGGTTGGGCGCCGGGCCGGTCATCGCCAGCACGGTGATGCCGCACTCCCGGGCCCGGCGGGCGGCGGCGACGGCGTTGGGGCTGCGGCCGGAGGTCGACAGCAGGACCAGGACGTCGCCGGACCGGCCGTGCGCCTCCACCTGGCGGGCGAACAGCTCCTCGGCCGGGTAGTCGTTGGCGATCGCGGTGAGCGAGGAGGTCTCCGCGGTGAGGCAGATCGCGGAGAACGGCGGTCGGTCGGCGCGGTACCGGCCGACCAGCTCGGCGGTCAGGTGCTGGGCCTGAGCAGCGCTGCCGCCGTTGCCCGCGGCCAGCAGCCGGCCCCGCTCCGACCCGCACAGGACGTCGGCGACCTGCCGGCCCCACCGGTCGAGCGTGTCGAGCTGCCCGTCCAGCGAGCGCAGCGCCGCCGTCAGGGACGCGACGTGGTCGGCGCCGGTCAGGTGGGTGCAGGTGTCGGGCGAGACGACCTCGCGGGCGGCGGAACTCATCGGGCGACCTCCACGGGGCGACGGCTGGCCAGGACCTGCCGGTAGACGTTCTCGGTGTCGGCGACCACGCGGGCCCACCGGTAGCGGTTGCGGGCCCGGCGCACCCCGGCCGCGCCGTAGGCGGTCCGCCGGGCGTCGTCGGCCAGCAGCGCGGCCAGCACCGCGCCGAGCCGGTCGGGGTCCCGCGGCGGGACCAGGTCACCGGTGACGCCGTCGGCGACGGAGTCCTGCAGCCCGCCGACGGCGGTGGCGACCACCGGCCGGCCGCAGGCCATCGCCTCGAGCGGGGTGATGCCGAAGGGCTCGTACCAGGGCACGGCCAGGACGACGTCGGCCGAGCGCAGCCAGGCCGGGACGTCGGCCCGCGCCACCGAGCCGGTGAACACCAGCCGGTCGGCGACGCCGGCGGCCGCGGCCACCGCGCGCAGCCGCTGCACCTCGGGGTCGCCGTCCAGCCGGTCGGCCGGCGGGCCGCCCACGACGACGAGCTCGGCGTCCGGGACGGCGGCCAGCGCGCGGACGGCGTCGTCCTGCCCCTTGCGCTCGACCAGCCGGCCGAGCACCAGCAGCCGCTGCCGGCCCGGGGTGCGCGGCGCGACGGGGCCCCTCGGCGTGAACACCGAGGTGTCGACGCCGCACGGCACGATCGAGGCGCGGTCGCTGTCGAGCCCGAGGCGGCGCAGCTCGAACACCTCGTCGGAGCAGGTGGCGACGACGTGGGTGACCGTGCGGCACAGCGACCGCTCGAGGTCGATCCGCTGCGGCGGCGAGGGATCGGCGGCGCCCTGGTGGCGGCGCTTGACCGAGCCGAGGGCGTGGAAGGTCTGGACGACCGGGACGTCCCCCGCCGCCGCGACCGAGGCCAGGCCGCTCATCCAGAAGTGCGCGTGCACGAGGTCGGGCGGGTCCGCGGCCCAGCCGCGGCGCAGCACGGCGGCGAACTCGGGCATGTGCTGCAGCAGGTCGTCCTTGGGCAGGACGCGCTCCGGCCCCGCGGTCACGTGCACCACGTCGTAGCCGTCGACCGTGGGCACGCGGTCGGGCTGGTCCGGGTCCTCGCGGCGGGTGTGCACCGTGACGTCGTGCCCGCGCTGCGCGAGCCCCGCGGCCAGGGCCGCGACGTGCACGTTCTGCCCGCCGGCGTCCACGCCGCCGATCGCGGCCAGGGGGCTGGCGTGCTCGCTGACCAGGTGGATCGTGAGCGGCCACGCGCCCGGCTGATCGGTCCTCATCGCGTCACCTCCTCGAGCAGTGCGTCCCAGTCGCGCAGGAACCGGTCGAGCCCGTAGCGCTCCAGCGCGGCGGCGCGGGCCGCCTTGCCGGCCAGCCGGGCGGCATCCTCGTCGTGCAGGTACGTGCGGACGGCACTCCAGAGACGCTCCGGGTCGGTCGAGAGCACGCCGGCCTCGCGCGGCACCGCCTCCACCACCTCGGTGGTGGCCAGCCCGACCACCGGCATCCCCAGGTGCATCGCCTCGAGCAGCGACAGCCCCAGGGAGGTCCAGCGGACCGGGTGCACGTACACCCGGCGGCGGGCCAGCTCGGTGTGCATCGCGGCCTGCGGCGGGTCGTCGTGCAGCGCGACCCGGTCCGGGTCCAGGCCGTACCGCTCGTGCAGGCCGGTCAGCCCCATGCCGAAGACGTCGACCGGCGCGACCGCGGCCAGCCCGGGCAGCAGGTCGGCGCCGACGGTGCGGCCGCGGCGGACCGGCTCGTTGGTGACGACGGCGGCGCGGGCCAACTCGCCGGTCCAGCGCTCGCCGGGGTCGACGATGCCGTGCTCGATGACGGTCGTCGGCGCCCGGCCGTTGTCGTAGAAGAGCCGGTTGAAGTGGGTGACGTGGGCGATCGGGATGTCGTCGCGGCCGGCCAGCGGGTGCCGGGTGTGCGGGACCGGGCCGTCGTCGGGCTCGAGCCCCGGGGCGTTGTGCTCGAGGAAGACCGCGGGCAGGTCGCGGCCGGGCTCGCGGCCCAGCCACTCCCGGACCAGCTCGAGGTCGCGGGTGCGCTGCAGGACCACGACGTCGACGTCCGCGTCGCGCAGCGCCTCCGGGGTCACCTCGCGGGCCGACGCCGGCCAGTCCCAGGTGCGGGCCCGGCCGAGCCCGTCCGGGCCGCGATCGGCGGTGACCGGCAGCAGGTACTCGTGCCGGCCCTGGACGAACGCCGTCGCCCACGACCCGTGCACGTGCCACACCAGGACCCTCACGCGGCTCCCACCTTCTCGACAGCCGCGACGACGTCGGCCGCGGACACGGACGTGAGGCACGGGTGCCCCGGGACCGGGCACTCGCGGGCGCGGGTGTCACGGCAGGGTGCGGACTGGTCGCCGAGCAGCACCGTGGGCACGCCGTAGGGCGCCCAGCGCGCGGCCGGCACGACCGGGGAGAACAGCGAGACGACCGGCGTCCCGACGGCGGCCGCGAGGTGCGCGGGCCCGGTGTTGCCGACGACGACGGCCGCGGCGCCATCCAGCAGCGCGGCCATCTCGGCCAGCGAGGTGCCGCCGCCGAGGTCGACGCCACGGCGGCCGGCGACGGCCGCGGTGAGTTCCCGCTCGCCGGGGCCGCCGGTGACCAGCACCCGGTGGCCGGCGTCGGCCAGCGCCTCGACGGCCTCGGCGCAGCGGTGCGCCGGCCACGCGCGGGCGGGCACCGACGCCCCGGGGTGCAGCACGACGTAACCGGGCTCGTGCGCGACCGCGGGGAGGGGCCGGCGCACCGCGAGCCGGCCGTCGTCGCCGGCCGGCAGGTCGAAGCCCGCGGCTCGGGCCAGGGAGAGGGCCCGCTCGGGCTCGGGCAGGTCGTCGTCCACGCGGTGGCGGACGTCGAGCAGGGCGCCGGGGTAGTCGACGCTGATCGCCGAGATCCGGGGCACCCCGGCCGCGCGGAGGAGCAGTGCCAGCGGCAGCGGCGACTGGTGGAAGGACGTGGAGACGACGGCCGCGTCGGGCGCCAGGGCCCGCACCCGCTCGGTGAGCGCGGCGAGGTCGGCGGCGTCGACCGGCGGCGGGTCGCCCAGGATCCACGGGCAGGACCACGTCTCCACCCGGTCGACGCCGGGCAGCAGCGCCGCGGCCTCGGCTCCGGCGGGGCCGGCGAGGAACACCACCCGGTCGGCGCCGGCCGCCACGGCGCGCACCATCGGCCCCTGCACCAGCACGTCGCCGGCCGAGTCCAGCCGGGCGACGAGCACGGTGCCGGTCACCAGGCTCCCGCCAGGACGTCGTCGACCGCGGCGGTCAGCGTGTCCGCCCGGCGCGGCGCCGCGGCGACCTCCGCCTTCCGCGTGACCGGCGTCGGGACGAGGATCCCGGTCGCGCCGGCGGCGGCCGCGGCCTCGACGTCGGCGCCGATGTCCCCGATGACCACGCACCGGGCCGGGTCGACGTCGAGCTCGGCGCAGGCGGCCTTGACCATCCCGGGCGCCGGCTTGCGGCAGGCACAGGCGTCCTCGGGCCCGTGCGGGCAGACCTGGACGGTGTCGAACGGGCCGAGCAGCTCGTCGAGGCGGGCCATGCAGGCGTCGACCTGCGCGCGGGTGATCAGCCCGCGCGCCACCCCGGACTGGTTGCTCACCACGCCGACCCGCACGCCCCGGGACCGCAGCGCGTCGACCGCCTCCCGCGCCCCCGGCACCGGCTCCACGAAGGCGGGGTCGCCGTTGTACGGGTAGTCGCGGACGAGGGTGCCGTCGCGGTCGAAGAGCACCAGGTCGGGCAGCCCGCGCCACGGCCGCACGCGCCGGTGCCGGACGGCGCCCCGCAGCCAGTGCCAGGTGGCCAGCGGGGGGATGAGGGCCGACGTGAGCGCCATCGTGGCGACCTCGGCCCGGTCGCGGGGGCCGGGCGCGATGCGGGCCCAGGCGAACTCGGCGGTGCCGGCGACCCAGGCCGCGGCGGCCGCGAGCGCCGCCCGGGGCCGGCCGGCGGCGGCGAGCCCCGCGGCGGCGACCGCGGCAGCCGTGACCGCGGTGTGCTGCGGACGGCGGCCCAGCGGGGCGTCGGCGCGCTCCCGCCAGTCGCGCCCGTGCAGCCGCCGCATGAGGACGTCGTCGGCGTTGCCGGCCTGCACCCGCACGCTGACCCACCGGTCGACCGGGCGGACCGGGTGCGTGATCCAGCGCTGTCCGCGGACGAGCCGCGCGCCGGTGTCCATCACCCGCAGCGCGAGGTCGGAGTCCTCGCGGAAGGCGCGGGGGAAGCGCTCGTCGAAGCCGCCGACCGCGGCCAGCGCGGAGCGGCGGTAGGCCAGGTCGGCGGTGATCCAGGAGCTGGTCGCGAGGCCCGCGGTCCCCCGCTCCCAGTCGGTGGGGCGGCGGTCGGCCGGCAGCGGCACGCGGACCCGGCCCTGGCTGCCGGCGACGTCGGCGGGCAGCCCGGCCAGGTCCTCGGCGAGGCGGTCGTACCAGTCGGGGTCGGGGACGACGTCGTCGTCGAGGAAGGCGATCCACTCGGCGCGCGCCGTGCGCCAGCCCAGGTTGCGGGCGCGGGCGGGGCCGCCTCCGCCGGTACGCACCACCCGCACCGGGGGCAGCCCGGGCCGCTCGGGCTCCAGGGGCGCCCCGGAGGGCCGGTCGTCGACCAGGACCAGCTCGGCCGGGCGGGGGCCGCGGGCCTCGGCGAGGGCGTCGAGGAGCACGCCGAGGGAGGGCCGGCCGACCGTCGGCACGACCACGGCGCACTGCTCGATGCCCACCTGCACCGTCGCGTGCTGCCCGGTCCTCCCCACGCGGAAACACTACGGGCTTGAAGTATCCCCGAACGGCGTACCGCCCGGCCCCTGAAGCAGCGGCTCCGCGTTCAGCGGCGGCTCCGCGCCGCCGCGGACACGCGGGCGAGGGCGTCGGTGACGACCGCGGCGTCGTCCCCCAGGAGGGCGAGCAGGTGCGCGACCAGGTCGTCGTGGGTCGGCGCGGCCGCCTCGACCTTGGCGCGGCCGGCGGGGGTGAGCCGGGCGTGCAGCAGCCGCTTGTCCCCCGCCGCCCGCTCGCGCGTGACCAGGCCCTCGGCGACCAGGCGGCTGACCGTGCTGGTCACCCCGGCGCGGGACAGGCCGAGCGCGTCGGCGACCTCGCCCATGGTGGCGTGCTCGCCGGGGGACTGCGCGATGCGCCGCAGTGCCTCGAAGCCGGTCAGCGAGATGTCGTGCTTGCGGTGCAGCGCCGAGTCGACGCGCCGGGTGATGCGGTCGTGCACCTGGACGATGCGCACCCACGTCTCGGCCGGACTGGGCGCCACCCCGGGGAGGGCAGCGGGATCCCGGGGGACGCCGGGGGCCGGGACGTCGGGCGCGAGGGCGTCCTCGGGGAGGTGCACGCCGTCCATCGTCGCCGACCGCGCCCTCACGCGCTCCCGGGAGGCGGCGACCCGGACGGCTGGGTCCGCCGGCGGCCGGCCGCCCGCAGCAGCCCGACGGCCGCGACGAGCAGCGCCGACCCGGTGACCACCAGCGGCCACGAGGTCCCGCCGTCCGGCACGGGCAGCGCCGCGGCGTCGGCCGCGGGGACCACCGGCGCGTCCGGAGCCGTCGCCCCCGGGAGGGGCGCCGCCTCGAGCCCGCCCGCGGGCACCGGGGTCGCGAGCGCCGGCGGGGTCCCCGGGACCCCGGCGTCCGCCGCGGGTGGCGCGATGGCCGCGCAGTCCTCGGCGGCCGGGCGGGTGAAGGACCAGCCCTCGAGCCCGTCGACGTAGCTGTCCGCGCCGTCGAGCGAGGTGTAGAGGAGGTCCGGGTCGATGTGCTCGCCCCAGTCGACGTCGTCGGTGCTGAGGACGACGACCGCGCCGGGCGCCACCTCGGCCTCGTCCTCCCCCGCCGGCCGGCGGGTGGTGGCGAGCGTGACCGTGTAGCCGACCGCGCCGCCGGTGACCTCGACCACGACGCCGCCGGGACGGCAGCTGGGGCCGTGCGTGACCCGCGCGTCGGGACGGGCGGGGTCGTCGACGGCGGCTGCGGGGGCGGCACCGGCGATGCCGGCAGCGAGGAGCACCGCCCACAGGCCCGCGACGGCCGCGGCGCCCGGGACGAGCCTGGTGACGACCGGCACGTGCACGTTCCCCCTGGATCCTGCTCGCCGGCGCGGCCGTGGAGGCGGCGCCGGGATGCCCCTCATGATGCCGTCCGGAACGACCCGTTGACCCTCGGTCACGGGAGCTGTTCGCGTGTCGCCGCGGCGTGTCGGGAGATTTGTCGACTCCGGTCCCCGGCGGGCTGTGACGCCGGGCTCACTACGGTGGCCCGGGTGGACTCTGCTGCAGGAACCGGACGCCGCCGGCAGGACGAGGTGTACCGGGCCGGGGTGTACGGCCGGCGGCCCCGGGTGCCGACGGCGGCCCGCGCCCTGCAGCGCCGCGCGCGGGCCGCGCTGACCCCACGGGCCTACGCCTACGTGGCCGGGGGCGCCGGGGGCGAGGCGACCCAGCGGGCCAACCGGGCGGCGTTCGACCGGTGGGCCGTCGTCCCCCGGGTGCTGCGAGACGTGAGCGTCCGGGACACCTCGGTGGAGCTGTTCGGGCGCCGGCTGCCGGCGCCGCTGCTGCTCGGCCCGGTCGGCGCGCTGGAACTGGTGCACCCCGAGGCGGACCTCGCGGTGGCGCGGGCGGCGGCCGCGCTGGGCGTGCCGATGGTCTTCTCCAACCAGGCGTCGGTGCCGATGGAGGCGTGCGCGGCCGCCATGGACGGGGGCCCGCGCTGGTTCCAGCTGTACTGGTCGACCTCCGACGAGCTGGTGGAGAGCCTGGTCGCGCGCGCGGAGGCCTGCGGCTGCGACGCCCTGGTGGTCACCCTCGACACGACCATGCTCGGCTGGCGGCCCCGCGACCTGGACCAGGGCCACCTGCCGTTCGCGTTGGGCAAGGGCATCGCGCAGTACACCTCCGACCCGGTGTTCCGCCGGCTGGTCGAGCAGCGGGCGACGGCGCCGGCACCGGTCCGCCCGGGCGCCTCGGCCGAGCGCGACCGGCAACCCCGGCCCACGCTGTCGGCGGTCCGGGCGCTGGTCGGCATGGCGCGCGCCTGGCCGGGCCCGCTGGTGGGGAACCTCCGCTCCCCGCTGCCGCGCGCCGCCGTCGAGACGTTCCTCGCCATCTACTCGCGGCCCTCGATCACCTGGTCCGACCTCGCGTGGCTGCGGTCGCGCACCCGGTTGCCGATCGTCCTCAAGGGCGTCCTCCACCCCGACGACGCCCGGCGCGCGCTGGACGAGGGGGTGGACGGCGTGGTGGTCAGCAGCCACGGCGGCCGGCAGGTGGACCGCTCGATCGCGGCGCTGGACGCGCTGCCCGAGGTGGTCGCCGCGGTCGGCGACCGCGCGCCGGTGCTGCTCGACAGCGGCGTGCGCAGCGGCGCCGAGGTCCTGACGGCGGTCGCGCTCGGTGCCCGGGCGGTGCTGCTCGGCCGGCCCTTCGTCTGGGGCCTGGGGCTGGCCGGGGAGGCCGGCGTGCGGCAGGTCGTCTCCGACGTGCTCGCCGAGTTCGACCTCTCGCTCGGCCTGACCGGGCACACGGCGGTCGGCCAGCTCGGCCCGGAGGTGCTCCGCCGCGTGGGCTGAACGACACGCCGGGGCGGGGTTGCATCTGCATGTGGCCTGGGTCACAGTGGCCGTGGGCGGGGGTAGCCGGCTACGAGTGGCCACCCACTGCTGGGTGGACCGACCAACGCGGCCAGACCGTCAGGACCGGCCCCCCGCCCCTCACTCCCGCCGTCCGGAGTGGCGGACGGCGCGTCGACCTCCACAATCCCTGGCATGCGCACGCTGCGCGCCGCGGTCGGCCTGCTGGTCGCCTCCCTCGTGGTGCTCGCGGTGGCGGGTGCGGCGGTCACCGGGGCGGGACGCGCGGCCGTCGCGGCCGCCCAGCGCGACCTCGACCAGCAGGTGCTGCCGGCCCGCCAGACCGCGACCGACCTCGCCACCGCCTACGTCGACCAGGAGTCCGGCCAGCGCGGCTACCTCCTCACCGGCGACCCGGAGTTCCTCGAGCCCTACGAGCGGGGCCGGACCGCCACGCTGGAGCTGCAGCGGCGGCTCGCGGACCTGCTGGACGACGACGCGGCCGGATCCGGCCTCGTGGCGGCGGTCCGCTCCGCCGGGAGCTCCTGGCACGACGAGACGGCCGAGCCCGGCATCGCCGCCCGCCGGCAGGGACCCCTGACCCCCGCCGAGCTGGACGCCGTCACCCGGGAGGGCAAGGTCCGGTTCGACGCGCTGCGCGCCCAACTGGCCGCCCTGCAGGCGCACACCGCCGTGCTGACCGCCGACCAGCTCCGGGCCATCGGCAGGGCGCAGACCGCGGCGAACGCTGTCGCCGTCCTCGCCGCCGTCCTGGCCCTGGCCGTCGCGGTGGCGGTCGTCCCGCTAGGCCGCCGGCTGCTGACCCGGCCCCTGGACCGGCTGCTCGACGACGTCCGGGCCGTGGCCGCCGGGGACCACGACCGCACGATCGCCGCCGGCGGGCCGCGCGAGCTGGCGTCGATCGCCGAGGCGGTCGACCGGATGCGGGCCGCCGTCGTCGCCCACTCCCGGGACCGGGCAGCCGTCGAGCACGAGCTGGCCCTGCGGCAGGAGCACGACCGCATGGCCGCCGACCTGCACGACCTGACGATCCAGCGGGTCTTCGGGGTGGGCCTGCGCCTGACCGCCCTCGCCCGGCGGCACCCCGAGGTGGCCGGCGCGGTGCGGCCGCTGGTCCAGCAGACCGACCGGATCATCGGGGAGCTCCGCACGGTGATCTTCAACCTGAGCCGGTCGGAGTCCGGCGACACGCTCCGCGCACGGGTCATCGACGTCGCCGACGAGAGTGCCCGCGTCCTCGGCTTCACGCCCTCGCTGGAGTTCTCGGGCGCGGTGGACACCCTAGCCTCCGACACCGCCGGCGCGGAGGTGCTCGCCGCCCTGCGCGAGGCCCTGAGCAACACCGCCCGGCACGCGTCCGCCACGGCGGCCGCCATCAGCCTGGCGACCCGCGACGGCAGCCTCAGCCTCACGGTGACCGACAACGGCGTCGGCGTACGGCCGGACGCCCCGGCGGGCAACGGGCTGGCGAACCTGCGGGCCCGCGCCGAGCGGCTCGGAGGCACCGTCGACATCGGGCCCGGACCGGACGGCTCCGGCACGACGGTCCGGTGGCGGATCCCGGCCGGCGCGCCCTGAGCCGACCGGGGCCACGGCCGGTCAGCCCGTGAGCGCGACCACGGCGGACAAGGTGCCCAGCAGGCCAGGACGCGGCCGTCGCCGTCGCCTGTCGGGATCGACCCGGACCTCGCGTGTCCGGAACGGCTTCTGCTCAACACGTGACGGGGAGGGGCAGGTCTTCTGGTGAGGACGGGGGCGGCCGCGCGGACCTCGACCCCCGGAGAACACTGCGGCCCCGCCCCCACGAAGGGGACGAGGCCGCACTGCTGTCTCAACCAGACGTGCACCCGAAGGGATTCGAACCCCTAACCTTCTGATCCGTAGTCAGGTCGAGGACGTGTCGGACTAGCTCGGGCGATGACGGAACCTACCGTTTTCGCAGGTCGCAGGGCTGGGCCCGTGCTGGGTCGTCCCTGCCGATATCGGCTGCTACTCGACGGTTCGCGCCCACATTGCGCCCGCACACACGACATCAGTCCGGCGATTGCATGACGATGCCGAGCACGCTGACGAGGGCCGAGTGCCCGCTCGGCGAGCGGCCGGCCTGGCAGTACGACGGATCTACCCCGCCGGGAGCGGGAAGAGCGCCAGGCGATTGGGCTGGAGGAGTACGCCCAGGCCGCGCACCGTGCCACGGTCCTCCAGGTAGCGGACCGCCGACTCGATCACCTCGGCGTCGTCCATGAAGAAGCCGAGCCCCGAGTTGCAGTGACGGCACAGCACCCCCCGGATGCACCGGCCACAACCGTCTCTCGCGCGCTTCACCGAGCAGCACCGATGGTCGTGGTCGAGCGCGAACGCCGGCTCCTCACACCCGTCGATCGCGCACTCGCCACCCTGCTGCTCGATCAGCTCCCGGCGGTACTTCATCAGCCCCTGGGGTGAGACGTCGACCGGAGTGTGGACGACCAAGGCCCTCCCCCGTCGGTTCGGCGACGGCTGGGCCTGTGTCTGACCCCGGTTGGCATACGCCTCTCGCACCTCGTTCGGGATGCGGCCCAGCTGTCCTTCGGTCAGCAGGCCCACGGCGACACCCCACTCCCGGATCTCCGCCGCCTCGCGCCCGCCGACCGAGCGGTGCCGCGTGCGCCGGACGCGGTGGGGGGCGGGGCCGGGGAGATGCGGCTTGCGGAGGTACTTGACCGCGCCCGCGAGGAGCACGATGTCGTCGCGGAACCATCCGAGCGACCAGTTGCATCCGTTGCACAGCACGCCCCGGATGCAGTCCACGCAGTTCTTGTCGCCCGGACAGCACCGATGGTCGTGGTCGAGGCGCTCCGCTGGATTGACTCCGCAGATCGCGCACAGCCCGTCCTGAACGGCGATCAACGCCCGGTACTCGTCCTCGGTGACCCCCCGACGGAATCGCCGCGCGACCTGAGACCGATAGTCGGCGGGCTTGCCGGCGAGGAACGCCTGCTGTCGACAGTCCTTGTCCCGACAGTACTTGCGCCGCCGGGTGACCGATGAGGGAGCGGGCGGCAGCGGGTCGTTGCACCAGCCGCAGAGCCACACCTCGGGCGGAACCTCCAGCGGCTTCCCCATGCGCCCGCGCTTGCGGGAATGGCCGTTCGCGCTGTGGAACACGTCCGAGCACTTCTTGCTGCAGAACACGGTCCGCTTGCCCTCCGGGCGCCGACCACACTCAGGGTTGCGGCAGGTCTCCCTCACGGGCGCGGACCGTACTGGGCCCCGCCGACAACATGCAGCAGATACATGCTCCTTGGACGTCGATACCTCGAAGTATCATGATACCTTGCTCCATATGGCGAATAACCCAAAGTATCAGCCGGAGGACCTCGTCCTCGTCGTGTGGCCTCGCCAGTCGGAGCCGGCCGTCACCGCGGGCCACATCACCTGGGAGGAGGCTGCCCGGGAGGCGTGGGCCATGGACCAGGACAAGGCCGACCGCGTCCGCATCCTCGTCGCCGTCCACGACGACGTCGTCGTCGGCGCCTGGGCCGTGGTCGGCGTGACCCACGAGGCCTCCGTCCCCGAGGGCAAGACGCGCATGGTGAGCCGCAGCGCGTTCACCACCGAGGCCGACGAGCGTCTCGACTACCTGGTCGGGACTCCCTCGCCGAAGGCCCGGCAGCGGAACCCGCAGTCGACCCTCGAGCTCCGCGACCTCCCTGGTGCGCAGGAGCTCCTCAGCGAGACCGAGCCGTCCGAGGATGGCCTCGTCCGCCTGGGTGCCTACACGCTCATCGTCCGCGCCGACGGCCGTGCGGAGGTCCACATGCCGGCCGGCGGGGCTCTGACCATCCGCACCGCAGCCTGACTCGCTCCCCCATCGAAGGGCGTCCAGCCACACCGGCTGGGCGCCCTTCTCCATGTCCGGGTCCGGGCCGACTGCCACGAGCCTCATGGGTTACATGCGCTGCCGCGCTGCAGACCCACCGTCCGTCCCGCGGCGAGCGAGAGCGGTGCGGCGAAGCTGACGGAGGCCGCGAGCGCAGTTGTCGGGCGTCCTCGGGGTCTGCTACTCGGGATCGCCCTCGTCCGGGCCGTCTTCACCGCGAACACGCCGAAGCAGGCCCTCCATCGCCTCGGTGATGTCGTGTGCCTTGACCGGTACCGACAGGTCGCCCTCGTAGACGGCGTGATGCCCACGCGCAGTGACCTTCCACCTCCCCGCGACCTCGGTGATGTCCACGGCGTCCACCCGCAGCACCATCCCGTCGCCCTCCGTCTCGAAGTCGCCGAGAGGGCGAAGGTCTCCCACGTCGACATGGAGCGTCACCGACCCACCGTTCGTGAAGGTCAGTGGCCCGGGGACCGAGGGCAGGGAAGGCGTGTAGGGAAAGTCCCTCAGAGCGACCGCAGGGAAAGGCGCCGTCCATGGCCCCCACTCACGCGGAGGAGCGGGCAGCAGTTTCGAAGAGTCGAAGTCCTCACGATCAACGGACTCGACCCCGCGGACGGGCCCTGCGAGGTGAACCTGGAGCTCGACGTCCTCGAGGAAGGACTCCCCTCGGTTCGTCAACGAGACCGAGACCGGCGACGTCGCCATCGCAGCGATGCTATCGAGGGCCGACGCCCAACTCGCCCGACAGGCGTCCGCCCAGTCGGTGATCTGCTTCTCGTACTCCTCAGACGTGCGGTTCTCACGCCGCTGGCCCATCGCGCCCAGGAGGCTCATGTTGCGTGCATACGGGGTGGCCGGCTCGGGCGTCATCATCGCCCTGTGCAGGCGCTCGGTCTCATGGCGGATGTGATCCTCGAGGACCCGCTCGTCGCAGATGTAGGCGATCGCCACACCTTCCACCACGACGTCGAGGTCGACGTTGGGCTTCACCGAGCGACTGCGCCCGAGCAGCCGGACAACTTCTTCGCCAGTGGCCGGCCGGGTCTCGCCGTCGGCGCGGACGATGATCTGACCGCTGTACAGCCCCTGGCCATCCTTGTGGCAGGGGAACGGGGGCTGCCCCCACTCTGGCGGGTCGACGAGGATGAGCAAGACCTCGCGCTCACTGTCGATCGGAACGCGCTGGAGGTCCCATCGGGGACCGTTGACGGAGAGGAAGGGACGGACACCCCGCTCGATGTCGAGCGCCTCGACGGGCTCGATCCCCGAGACTGAGCCGGCCGCCACCCCGAGCACCATCACCGCGTGCCCTTCGAAGTACCGGGCAGCGTCGTCGGGCATCCGGTTGGCCGCACCGAGGATGAACTTCGCGACCTTCGCGATGCCGTCCTTGCTCTTGAGGTCGATTGCGCTCTTGACCTCCAGGAAGTGCCGCTCGACCCGGTCGTCCACCGCGGCAACGGCGTCAACGAGCGCACGCGCTGCGAGTTCGCCTCGGGGGACGCGCGCGAGGTCAATCTCCGACGCACCCACCGAACCTCCCTCTCCGTCCTCGCACTGCGCGCTGTCGACCGGCCCGACTCGACCCCGGCAGCGTAGGCGGCCCCTGGTAGCGGGCGTGGACAGTGGAGTCGCGAAGGGAGTGGACGGCCGCCGTGTAGCCGGCGCGCGAGCCTCCCGCTACTGATTGCGTATCAGCGGACGCGCCGATGAACTGCGCGTTCACCCGTCGTGGGCGCAACGTGGGCGCGCCGGGTGGGACCCCGGGCCACCTCAAGGAAGGTGTTCTTCACCGACATCGTGCCGACGCGCGAACCAAGGACGCGGCGTCAGCTTCGGGTCGCTACACCACCGGCGAGGGTGCGTCAGGTATGACGGTCCCCGGACAGCGTCGTGCCGGAATGGTCGGCGAACACCGGCAGCGATCAGGGGAACAACATGCAGGGCTTCGAGGGCAAGGTCCAGTTCGTCTGGCAGGTCGCCGACCTGTTGCGCGGGGACTACAAGCCGGCGGAGTACCGCGGGGTGATCCTGCCGCTGCTGGTGCTGCGCCGGCTGGATGCCGTTCTGAAGGAGACCAAGCCGGCTGTGCTGGCCCGCGCCGAGCAGCTCAAGGGCATCACCGACACCCCGGACCTGTTGCTCAAGCAGGCGGCGGGCGTGCCGTTCTACAACACCAGCCCGCTGACGTTCACCAAGCTGCTGGACTCCCCGAACAACTTGGCGCAGCAGCTGCGCGCCTACATCGGCGCCTTCTCCCCCGATGCGTTCCAGGTGCTGGAGAAGTACCGGTTCGACGAGCAGATCAGCCGACTCGACGAGGCGGGCCTGCTCTACCTGGTGCTGGGCAAGTTTGCGGAGCTGGACTTGCGCCCGGAGGCCGTGCCCAACCATGCGATGGGCTACGTGTTCGAGGAGCTGCTGCGCCGCTTCTCCGAGCTCTCGAACGAGACCGCCGGTGAGCACTTCACCCCGCGCGAGGTCATCCGGCTGATCGTCAACCTGCTCTTCGGCGAGGACTCCGACGTCCTCACCGGCACCGCACCGGTGCGGTCGATCTACGACCCCGCGTGCGGCACCGGCGGCATGCTGAACATCGCCGACCAGTACCTGACCCGGCTCAACCCGAAGGCCCGGCTGGAGATGTTCGGCCAGGAGCTCAACCCGGAGACGTGGGCGATCGCCCGGTCGGACCTGCTCATCCAGGGGCAGGACCCGGAGCGGATCGTGCTGGGCAACACGCTCACCGCCGACGGGCACGCCGACAAGCGCTTCGACTACCTGCTCGCCAACCCGCCGTTTGGCGTGGACTGGAACAAGTCCGCCGCCGCGATCAAGGCGGAGGCGGCGCAGCCGGGCGGCCGGTTCAGCGCCGGGCTCCCTCGCGTCTCCGACGGCTCCTTGCTGTTCCTCCAGCAGATGATCGCCCGGATGAAGCCCGCCGAGGACGGCGGCAGCCGCATCGCCATCGTCTTCTCCGGCAGCCCGCTGTTTGCGGGTGCAGCGGAGTCCGGCGAGTCCAACATCCGCCGCTGGATCATCGAGAACGACTGGCTCGAGGGCATCGTCGCCATGCCTGACCAGCTCTTCTACAACACCGGGATCAGCACCTACGTCTGGATCGTCACCAACCGCAAGGGCCTCGAGCGGGCAGGCCGCGTCGCGCTGGTCGACGCCCGCGGCGAGTGGTCGAAGATGCGCAAGTCCCTCGGCGACAAGCGCAAGTACCTGGACGACGACCACATCGCCGAGGTCACCCGCCTCTACGCCGAGGTGATGCACGGCACGGACGACGAGCGGGTGAAGGTCTTCGACAACGACACCTTCGGCTTCCGCCGTATCACCGTCGAGCGGCCGCTCCGCCGTCGCTGGACCGTGAGCGAGGGAACGGTCGAGGCAGTCCGGGCGGCCAAGCCGGTGGTCGCGCTCTCCGTGGGAGACGACGCCGCGCGCAAGACCCACGACGCCGTGCTCGGCGCGCTGGCCGATCTGTTCGGCGTCTCCGAGGAGACGGATGCGGCGTTCACGAAGCGACTGCTCAATGCCTGCACCGCCCGTGGACAGGTCGGGCTCGCGCCCGCGCTGAAGAAGGCGGTCCTCGCGGCGGCGGCGGTAGCCGACCCAGATGCGCCGGTGGTGACGGACAAGAAGGGGCAGCCGCTGCCCGACCCCGACCTCCGCGACAACGAGAACGTGCCGCTGGTGCAGGACGTCGACGCCTACGTCGAGCGCGAAGTGCTGCCCCACGTTCCGGACGCCTGGGTCGACCACACCAAGACCAAGATCGGCTACGAAATCCCGTTCACGCGCTATTTCTACAAGTACGTTTCGCCTCGACCGCTCGCCGAAATCGATGCCGAGCTGGAAGCTGTGGACGCGCAGATCCAGCATTTCCTGGGCGGCTTGACGCGATGACCGTCCTCCCACACTTCAGCAGATCAACGCCCCTAGGCCGACTGCTTCGAAGCCGAGAAGCATTCGGTCGGCCAGACCTGCCGCTCCTCACTGTGATCAGCGCGGTGGGTGTCTCCGAGCGAGACTTGTCCGAGGGGCGCGCCCCGAGCGAGGACCTATCGGGATACCGGGTCGTTGAACCTGGCGATCTTGTGGTCAACAAGCTGTGGGCTCGATTTGGCGCGTACGGAGTCTCTGCGCTACGTGGGATTATCTCACCAGCCTACTGGGTGCTCACCGTTGACACCGAAGAGATCGACCCGAGGTATCTGCACCACCTGCTGCGATCAGGGCTGTACAAGGCGGAGATCGGAAGGATCTCTCGGAATCTTCCTCCGAACGGTTACGACCTTTCGTGGGAAGCTTTCCGGGCCATGCCGGTCGCACTCCCAACCTTGGAGGATCAGAGGCGCATCAGCGGCTTTCTTGATTCGCAGGTTGGTCTCATGGAGTCTGCGATCTCGGCGCGCGAGCGCCAAATGAGCCTCGTCGAGGACAGATTTGCGGCCTTCTGGTCCGAGCGTCTCCTTGACCTGGCGGATCCGAGGGACTGGATGCCACTTCGGCGCTTCCTGCGCAGTATCACTGACGGGCCCTTCGGAAGTTCCCTGACAAGCGAGCACTACTCAGAGACTGGGGCCCGAGTGGTTCGGCTCGGGAATCTGGGCCCCGCTCGGTTCCGCCCAGACAATGACGCGCGAATCTCACTTGAGTACTTTGCGGAGTTGCGGGATCACGCCGTCTTACCGGGCGACCTACTGGTCGCCGGCCTAGGTGACGAAAAGCAACCGTTGGGCCGCGCGTGCGTGGCGCCCGACGACCTTGGACCAGCGATCGTGAAAGCGGACTGCTTTCGAGTGCGTCTCGATACCGATGTGGTGAGCCACGCTTATGCAGCCTGGGCCATGAGCAGCCCACCTGTCGCTGCCGAGACACTGGTCATTTCTCGAGGAGCGACGCGAGCCCGCATCAATACGGCTATCGCGCGCGACGTCCGCATACCCGTACCGGCGAGACCTGATCAAGGTGCCTTCGTGGCCGAGATGGAGCGGCAGCGCGCGGCGAGCGACGGAGCGACACAAGCTTTGACTCACGGGCTCGTGCTGCTGCAAGAGCGCCAACAGTCGGTCATCACTGCCGCATTGACGGGGCAGCTTGACGTCACCACGGCTCGGGCGGTGGCGTGATGGCTGGGCACACCGAGTCGGACTTCGAGGCCGCGATCGAGGCGCACCTCCTTGCCAACGGCTGGCGGCACGGATCCCCGACCGACTACGAGACGGACCTTGGCCTCGACCCTGTCCAGCTCCTCGGCTTCGTCAAGGAGACCCAGCCGAAGGCGTGGGCGAAGCTCCAGCAACAGCATGGATCGGCCGTCGAAGCGAAGCTGACCAAGCGGATCGCCGAGGAGATCGACGCCCACGGGGTCGTCCACGTCCTCCGGAAGGGCGTCAAGGAACGCGGCGAGCGCATTCAGGTCGCCTTCTTCCGCCCCACCCACGGGCTCACGCCGGAACTGGTGGTGAACTACGCGGCTAACCGGCTACTGGTGTACCGGCAGCTGCACCATAGCGAGAGCAGCCCGCACCAGTCACTCGACCTGATGCTGGCGGTCAACGGCATCCCGGTGGCCACTGCGGAGCTGAAGAACCAGTTCACCGGGCAGACGGTCCGCCACGCCAAGGCGCAGTACCGCGACCCCAAGCAGCGCAACCCGGCCGACCGGATCTTCGCCCGCCGCTGCCTGGCGCACTTCGCCGTCGACCCGGACCTGGTCTTCATGACCACCAGGCTCGCCGGTCCCGACACGGTCTTCCTGCCGTTCAACCAGGGCTCGGCCGGCGCCGGCAGGAAGGGCGGAGAGGGCAACCCGCCCAACCGGCACGGCCACCGCACCGCCTACCTGTGGGAGCAGGTCTGGGCCCGCGACACCTGGCTGGACCTGCTGCACCGCTACGTGCAGGAGGAGGTGCCCAAGCACGGCGGCCGCAAGGTCCTCTTCCCGCGCTATCACCAATGGGACGTCGTCGAGCGGCTCACCGCGCACGCGGCCGTCCACGGGGCGGGGAACAGCTACTTGCTGCAGCACTCCGCCGGCTCGGGGAAGTCGAACTCGATCGCCTGGCTGGCCCACCGGCTGGCCGACTTGCACTCCCCGAGCGACCCCGCCCAGCTCGCCGCGGACGCCGGGCTGGGCACCGACGAGCTGGTGTTCGACAAGGTCGTCGTCATCACCGACCGGCGGGTGCTCGACGCCCAGCTGCAGGCCACCATCTCCGGTTTCGAGCACGTGCAGGGCCTGCTGCAGCGCATCGACCAGGACTCGCAGCAGCTGCGCAACGCCCTCGCCGACGCCCGGACGAAGATCATCATCACCACGCTGCAGAAGTTCCCGGTGATCAAGGACGCCACCATCGAGGGCAAGCGGATCGCGATCATCGTCGACGAGGCCCACTCGTCCCAGTCCGGGGACGCCGCGCAGGCCGTCAAGAAGGTGCTCGGCGCCGGGGACCCGCTCGCCGCCGCCGAGGCCGATGCGGCGAGCGCGGAGGCCGCCGCGCCCGACGACCAGGACGTGCTGGCCGCCGTCGTCACCGAGTCCGCAGAGTCCCGCGGTCGCAGCCCGAAGCTGTCGTTCTTCGCCTTCACGGCCACGCCCAAGGGCAAGACCCTGCAGCTGTTCGGCACCCCCCGCGAGGGGGGCGGGACGACGGTCTACGAGCCGTTCCACCTCTACTCGATGCGCCAGGCCATCGAGGAGGGCTTCATCCTCGACGTCCTCGAGAACTACGTGACTTACAAGCGCTACTACCGGCTGGCCAACGGGCTGACCAGCGACGACCCCGAGGTGGAGAAGGGCAAGGCCGCCGTCGCGCTGGCCCGATTCGTCGACCTGCACCCGTCCAACCTCGACCAGCGCGCCGAGATCATCATCGAGCACTTCCGCACCGTCACCGCGGGCAAGATCGGCGGCAAGGCGAAGGCGATGGTGGTGACCGGCAGCCGCCTGCACGCCGTCCGCTACCTGGCTGCCGTCCAGCGCTACGTGGAAAAGAAGCAGCTCACCGGCATCCGGGCGATGGTCGCCTTCTCCGGCAGCCTCACTGACCCCGACGTCCTCGGTGACCCGGTCACCGAATCCGGGCTCAACGGCTTCCCCGAGACCCAGACCAAGGAGCGCTTCCACGACGAGGGTCAGCTGCTCATCGTCGCGGAGAAGTACCAGACCGGCTTCGACGAGCCGCTGCTGCACACCATGTACGTGGACAAGAAGCTCGAGGGTGTCAAGGCGGTGCAGACCCTCTCCCGGCTCAACCGCATCCACCCCGGCAAGGAGGACACCTTCGTCCTCGACTTCCGCAACACCGCCGAGGAGATGCGCGAGCAGTTCGCCCCCTTCTACGAGGCCAGCTGGACCGAGGAGACCGACCCCAACCTGCTCTACAACCTGCAGACCCGGATCGACAGCCACCACGTCATCGACCCGGAGGAGCAGCAGAAGGCCGTCACCGCCTTCCTCCTCGGCCACAACGCCGCGCACGCCACCGTGACGGCCAACGTCGACCCCGCCGTCATCCGAGCCGACAACCTGCCCGACCACGAGCTGGACGACCTGCGCGACGCGCTCAAGGCCTTCGTCCGGGCCTACGCCTTCCTCGGCCAGGTCATGCGCTTCACCGACGACGAGCTCGAGAGCCTCTACCTCTACGGCAAGCTGCTGCTGGCCAAGCTCAAGTCCCCGACCACCGAGTCCGGCGCCATCGACCTCGGCGCCACCGAGCTGGCCTTCGTCGGCCACTCCGCCGGCACGGTGACCAGCGGCAGCAACACCCCTGGCGAGGACGACGGCGAGATCGAGACCTACACCGGAGCCGGCCGCGGCAGCAGTCTCGAGGAAGCGCTGATGATCCGGCTCTCGGAGCTGATCAACACCTTCAACGCCACCCACGGCATAGACCTCAGCCAGGCCGAGAGCCTGCTCATCTACGTCGGCGTCCCCAGCACGCTGTCCGACGACGAGGACGTCCAGCAGCGCGCCGCCGACAACACCGAGGAGCAGTTCTCGATGACCATCAAGAAGGACGACATCGCCGGGGCATTGTTCGCCAACCAGGAGAGCTCCAACAAGCTCCTCAAGGCACTCCTCGAGAACGAGGGCTTCGCCGACGCCGTGCAGAAGATCATCAGCACCGAGACCTGGAAAGCCGCCCGTCGCAAGCACGCGGACAACGCGGCATGACGGATCGGAGCTCGTCATGGGGGACCTGAAGCTGTTCGAGCTCGACAACGGCATGGCCATCGAGCTCCCCGGAACGGCCATGACACTCGAGAAGTCTCTGCAGACCCTGATCGAGAAGAACATGGAGACGCTGTTCGGGGTCCGTTGCCTCGCCAGCGAGTACTCGACGGGGAAGAAGCACGCCGGCCGCATGGACTCGCTGGGGATCGACGAGAACGGCAACCCGGTGATCTTCGAGTACAAGCGCGCGATGAACGACAACGTCATCACCCAGGGCCTGTTCTACCTGGACTGGCTCATGGATCACCGCGGCGACTTCGAACTGCAGGTCCTCAAGCGCCTCGGCCCCACGGTCACCGTCGACTGGTCGAACCCCCGCCTCGTCTGCGTCGCCGGTGACTTCAACCGATACGACGAACACGCGATCGGTCAGATGAACCGGAGCATCGAACTGGTCCGGTACCGCAGCTACGAGGACCGTCTGCTCGCGCTCGACCTGGTGGCCTCGACCAGCGCGAAGGCGACCGCAGCGGGCGAGCAGTCCGGACCCATCACCACGACGGGCTCCACCAAGACGATGAACAACACGAAGACGGTGAGCCAGTTGCACGAGGCGGCCTCGGCGCAGCTGAAGGACGTCTACGACGCCCTTGAGCAGTACCTCCTGAACCTCGGCGACGACGTCTCGAAGATCGTCAACAAGAACTACTACGCCTTCCGGCGCCTGAAGAACTTCGCGTGCGTCGAGGTCCACCCCCAGTCCGCCGAACTATTGGTCTACGTCAAGGTCAACCCGGACGAGGTGACGCTCGAGGCCGACTTCTCCCGTGACGTTCGTTCGATCGGTCACTTCGGAACTGGAGACCTGGAGCTGACCCTGGCCAGCTCCGAGGACGTCGTCCGGGCGCAGCCGCTGCTCGACAAGAGCTACGCCGCCAGCTGAGAGGAGGTCTGCTCAGGCCGTCCCCCATGACTCCATGCCCCGCAACGGGGTGGCGCAGCAGTCCTGGCACAGCAAAGAGCCCCGGCCATAGTGGCTCGGGGCTCTTCGGCGTCATGACAAAGGAGCATGAGAGCCTGGGACGGAGCCGGGGGCAGTATCCATGCCCCCGGCTCCCCTACTGCCGGGCTGCTGGCAGCCGGAATCGTGCGACGCGAACCCCGTCCCGGTACACCTTCAGGTGCCCTTGACGGGAGATTCGAGTGGCGTATCCCAGGTGCTCCAGCACCTCCGCAATTTCCCAGAGTGCTTTCATGCTCCTTTTCACCTCCTTTCGGATGGTGTAAACAGTATAGTCATTTAGGCGGAAAACAACAAGTCGCCTCCATGGTCAAAAAGCGAACTCGTCCAATAGCGAAGGTGTGGAGGTATGTGCGAAGGGGATCAGTCCCGCCCGCGCACCCGCGGGTGCTGGCTTCGGGCGGCAAGCCGTAGTGCGGTCCAGTCGCCGAGGCACGAGCCCTCGGTCATCGATCGGCGGTCATGCCAGCCACGGCAGCCGGCGTAGGAGATGGAGACCTCGGGCATCGATACCGAGATGGTGGTCTAACCAGGGACTGCGCGGGAGCTTGAGTCATGGTGCAGGTTGGCTCGTAGGACCCCTCTCACTAACACCGAGGGCCCAGTTCGGTGCCCGTGGGCATCTACTACTTCATCTTCGTCGTCGACACGCAGAAGAAGGATCGACGTGACGATGCACAGCACCAGCCCCTTCATCGATGGGCTGACCGCGCTGGCCGGCAGGCCTCCCCCGGATCGACTCCGGTGCAGGCGATGGCACCAACGGACCGAACCGCCAGGCGCGGAGCCGCAGTAGAAGCCCATCGGCAGCGCGACGACCGTGGGCATCTACTTCTTCACCTTCGTCGTCGGCAGGTGGTCGTAGACGGGGATGACGATGTCGAGCACCAGCGCCCCTGAACTAGGGCCGAAGGCCCTACCTCAGGGGGCACTGATGCCCAGGCCCACGTGACCACACGTCCGAGAGGACGTGCACCTGGTCATGTGGGACTGGGCATCTTCTGCGTCTCAGGTACGCACCCCCCGAAGGGGAAGATGGCTGCGGAGCAGCAGGGACGGCAACGGGCCGAGGGTGTTGGACGGTCTTCCTTCTGCGTGGACCGGGTGGTCGCCCGGACCTCCTTCGACGTTCTTCGACCACCCACCCATCAGCCCTCTCGGGCACCCTCGGCCACCCGCAGGACAGACCGGGTGTCACCAAGGACTTGATGGTGTACGCGTACCCGCTGTGACCTGGGATTCGCTGCAACGCGCGGTGCCTGGACGTTTTCGTACCCCGCCGTACCACCAGCGGCCTCGTCCGGTCAGTACCTGAGATCTCCGGCTGATCTGCGGGCTTCTCTGGCGCCCGCTGCCCATGGGTTGTGGTTGTGCGTGCCGAGCAGCACGAGGCCATCTCGACAGAGGAGACCGAGAACTAGCTGGTCAACGGCCCGGTCCTCATCGTCGTGTTGTGCAACCCGGGCGCACCCCAGCGCTGCGCACCCGGCCCGAGAAGAGGCCGCTCAGCCATCGACCTGATCGCCTCGACGTCCTCGGGGGCGAAGCGCACGAGACTGGTGCCGGGCAGGACCCGGGCGGGCCATCGCTGCGCGCGCACCATCCGGTAGACCGTGGCCGGGGTGCAGGACAACTCCCGTGCGAGCTGCCCGACCGTTCTCCATGCCGGTCGCTCACCCCTGAGCGCGGGACTCTGAGTGACTTCACCGGCGTCCTGCTGACTGGCCTCTACTGGCATGCACCAAGAGGTATCGCCGCGTCGGCGGGTTGTCCCGACCCTCGGTGGAGTCGCGCAGCTCACCCTCGTTCGACGCCGAGTAGATCGAGAAGATGGCCGGTCACGACCCGGTAGCGCGACCCGATCCGCATCACCGGCACGGGGAACTCCCCCCGCCGGGCGGCCTCGTAAGCAGAGGAACGGCCCATGCCCAACACGCTGCCCGCGGTGACGAGGTCGACCACCACGGGCAGCGCAGCCACCTCCTCGGTCGTCCAACGACGGGTCAGTCCGCGCCGCGCCACGGGGCCTCCATGGTGTTGCGCAGGCGCACGAGCAGCTCGGCGTAGTCCCCGGCTGCCCGAGTGCGCGGGACCCTCTCGCCGCGCTCCCACCGCTGGATCGCGGACGCGCTGACCCCGATGTCCGCGGCGACCTGGCCGACGCTCAGCCCCGCAGCGAGCCGGATTCGGCGGGCCTCCCCGGAGGCGAGCAGCGCCCGCGCCTGGATGAGGCGCTCGACTGACGTTGGCGATGGAGGGGACGACATGACAGCCTTGGTACCAGACACGACAACGACGTATCCACACCCAGTTCTGGTAGAGGATGTTGCTCTCAACCGTGGCGATGCCAGGACCAGGAAGGCTGTCAAGCTACGCACGTAGCTGTGCAAATCTCCTGATATGGCCACGTCAAGCCAGCTGGCAGCCGCCACGGGGACAGGTAGACGCCGCCAAGTATCAGGGGTCATTAGTGACAGGAAGGCAGGAAAAACCTCGCATGGGTCCGGAGCGAATCTACCGGGGCGTCTTCCCGGTGGTAATCGAGGTCCGAGGCGTCCGCATCTATGTCGGGGTCCACCTCGCCACGGTGGACCGACGCCTGAGGTGCGTAGGCCTCGACCTACGCTCCCTTAACCTCGACGACGTCCTGCCCCCCGGCCCGATGGACCTGGGCAACGGCGACTGGCTCGAGATCGGCAGCCCCGTACTGCGGGGCCTCCCCCTGACCGACGTTCTCGACCAGGCCTTCGGCGCCTACCGGACGTACCGCGACACCGTCCACAGCGGCATGGACTCGTTCATCAACGAGGTAGGCAGCAGCGACGGGGCGAGCTCGCCCCCGAAGCGCCGCGGCCCGCGCCCCCAACTGGACGAAGAAACGCTCGCGCGCCTGGTGGTCCCGGCCTACCTCACGGGAGGCCGACGGCCCGTCCAGGCCGTACGCGACGCACTTGAGCGGTCCGGGGCCCTCCAGCCGCCGGTGACCCTCGACCAGGCGCGCAAGGCCGTCGCGCGGACGCGCGCTCTGGGGCTGCTGCCGCCCGCGCGGAAGCCCAGCGCGACGAGCACGCCCGAGATGCCCACGGTCCAGACGACGGAGTGGAGCGATCTGCCCAACGGCAACACGACGGAGGAGAACGAGATGTCGGGGAAGAACACCATCGAGAGGGGCGAGCTGTGAAGGGCTCAGTGTTCCGCCGGTGCGGTTGCAGGGACGCCTCTGGGCGCCCCGTCTCGAGCTGCCCCCGCCTCGGCCGCGAGCGCGGCCACGGGTCTTGGTATTACCGCGCGGACGTCGGCCGGGATCACCGCACCGGGCGCCGCAGAGAGCAGAAGAAGGGCGGATTCGCGACCAAGGCGGAGGCCGAGGCAGCCCTGGCCAAGGTGGTCGCGGCCGTTGCCACCGGGGAGCACCGGCATGACGGCCGCATCACCGTGGGGACCTTCCTCCAGGAGTGGCTCGCTGACCGAGTCGCTGACGGGCTGCGCCCATCGACCGCCCTCTCCTACCGCCGCTACATCGACATGGACCTGGTGCCCACGCTCGGGCACCTCCGCCTCGGGGACCTGCGCCCCGGGCACGTGGAGAGGCTTCTTCGCGACCTCCGGGCGGCCGGCCGGGGGACGACGACGGTCCGGCGAATCCACGCCACGCTGCGATCCGCCCTGACGACAGCCCGACGCGCCCGGCTGGTGGCGTACAACGCGGCCACCGACGTGGCCCTGCCCACCGAGAGGCCGGCGAAGGTCCGCCCGTGGGAGCCGGATGAGCTCGCCGCGTTCCTCGACTATGCAGCGGGCCACCGGCTCGGCGCGCTGTTCGAGGTGCTCGCCTTCACCGGCCTTCGGCGCGGGGAGGCGTGCGCCCTGCGGTGGGACGACGTCGACCTCGAGCGCGGCGTCATCACCGTGCGCTCGCAGCTGGTGGAGGTCGGCGGCAGGGCGGTCGAGGGGAAGCCCAAGACCCGCTCGGGTGAGGACCGCCGCGTCGACATCGGCCCCCGCACGATCGGCGCTCTGCTCGCCCACCAACTGCACCAGCAGGCCGAGCGGGACGCCTGGGGCTCGGCCTATCGCGATTCGGGACGGGTCTTCACGCGGGAGGACGGCGAGGACCTCACGCCCTCGCAGGTGACCAAGGTCTTCGCCCGGCTCAGTGCGGCGGCCGACCTGCGGCCGATCCGGCTGCACGACCTCCGGCACGGAGCGGCGTCGCTGATGCTCGCCGGGGGCGCCGACATTGCCGTCGTCTCGAAGCGGCTGGGCCACTCGTCGATCCGGGTGACCGCGGACACGTACCACCACCTGCTCGAGGGAGCTGGGCGGAAAGCAGCCGACGCAGCCGAGGGGCTGGTGCGCCCACGCGCGACCACTCCAGCACCGGATGCGCCCACATCGCGCCCACACGACCCCGAAAACGAACCTGCGCGCCTCCCCCGTCGGGGAAACGCGCAGGTCGGTGTCTCAACCAGACGTGCACCCGAAGGGATTCGAACCCCTAACCTTCTGATCCGTAGTCAGATGCTCTATCCGTTGAGCTACGGGTGCCGGTGTTCAGTTGTCGTACGCGGAGGCTCCGGGATTTGAACCCGGGATGGGGATTAACCCAAACCGCATTAGCAGTGCGGCGCCATAGACCGGACTAGGCGAAGCCTCCCAGGGTCCGAGTCCCCCCGGAACCACCGAGGAGAGACTACCAGCGGTCCGGGAGGCCCCGGCAGCGGGGGCGGTCAGACGGCCACCGGCTCCCCGGCCGGACGGGCGACCCGCCGCCGGCCCGGCACCAGGGTCACCGCCACCGCCACCGCGGCGCCGGCGACCGCCAGCAGCAGGCTGCCGCTGACCCCCGCCCGGCCCTCGATGAGCCCGCCACCCAGCGCCGCACCGACCGCGGACGCGCCGGTGGCCACCGTGGACAGCCAGGTGAACGCCTCGGTCGTCGCGTGCGCCGGCGCCAGCGCGCCGACGAGGGAGTTCTGCACGGTGAGCGTCGGCGCGATCGCGGTCCCGCCGAGGAACAGCAGCGCACCGAGCACCCACGGGTCGGACGCCGCCGCGAGCGGGGCGAGCCCGATCGTCACGCCCAGGAGCAGCCACCGGTACTGACGCGGCAGCGAGACGCTCACCACGCGGGCGCCGAACCACAGGCCACCGGCGACCGAACCCAGAGACCACAGGGCCAGGAGGACGCCGGACAGGCCCGGCGAGCCCGCCTCGTCGGCGAAGGCGGGGATCGCCACCTCGAGCGCTCCGAAGCCGAGCATCAGCGCCGAGCCGCTGACCAGCACCCGCGGCATGCCGGGAGCGAGCACGGTGGCCAGCGGGGAGGTCCGCTCGGCGGGGACCACCGGCGTCCAGCCGCGCAGCGCCCGCGACGTCGCGACGCCCACCGCACCGAGGACGGCCAGTCCGCCGGCCAGGCCCACGGCCCACGCCGGGCCGGCCAGCACGGTCAGCGCCGCGACGGCGGTGGGGCCGGCGACGAAGACCAGCTCGGTGGCGGTGGCATCGAGGGCGAAGGCGGTGGGGCGCACCGCGGGGTCGACCCGCGACCACAGCGCGCGCACCGTGCCGGAGACCAGGGGGGTCGCCGCACCCGCGGCCGCGGACGCGGCGACGACGGCCACCGTCGGCGCGCCGCCGAGGACGACGGCGACCAGCACGGCGAGCAGCAGCGGGTGGGCCGCGGCCTGGGCCAGCAGGACCGGCCGCGGCGTCCGGCGGTCGGCCAGCCGGCCGAGCACCGGCGCCATGGACGCCATCGCCAGGCCGTAGGTCGCCGAGGCGAGCCCGGCGAGGGCATAGGAACCGGTCTGCTGCTGCACCATGAGCAGCAGCGCGAGCGGGACCATCGCCGAGGGCAGCCGGCCGGCGAAACCGGCCACGAGCAGCACCGGGGCAGACGGCAACCGCCAGACGGAGAGGTACGCACGCACGACAGGACCCACTTCAGGAGCACGGGAAGGGTAGGGGGTCAAAACTCGTTGACCCCCTACAGGCTAGAGAGGGCGCAGTAGGGAGTCAAACGAACAACGCCCCCTACGCGTGTGATCCGGCCGACCAGCGGTAGGGAGAGGCATGGACT
The DNA here is from genome assembly GCF_048569675.1 of Geodermatophilus sp. CPCC 206100. Classification (NCBI taxonomy): domain Bacteria; kingdom Bacillati; phylum Actinomycetota; class Actinomycetes; order Geodermatophilales; family Geodermatophilaceae; genus Geodermatophilus; species Geodermatophilus sp. CPCC 206100. Next base: position 4,525 of record NZ_JAQISV010000052.1, on the reverse strand, counting down.
ACGACACCTACGGGTCCAGCGCGGTCGAGCTGGCCATCGACCTCGCCAACGCCGAGCGCGACGAGGGACCGGGGTGGGCCGCGGCGTTCCTGCGCGCCCACGACGAGTGGTTCGACGCCGGGACACCGCTCGACCTGGCCCCCGCCGACGCCGAGCACGCCGCCGCGACGGCGGACCTGGTGCGCGCGGTCGCCGTCGCCGGCTCGCAGGAGGAGGTCATCGCCCGGCTCAACGACCTGCTCGCCCTGGCCTCCCCGCAGCCCTACGCGACCGACCACGACGGCGAGCTGCACCTGCACTACGCCCGGGCCGACGCCCCGGTGCTGGAGCAGCTGACGACGACGGTGGCGATGGGGCTGTCGCAGGTGGTGGTCCAGCACGGCTGGCAGCGGATCGGCACCTGCTCGGCCGAGGGCTGCGACGACGTGTACGTCGACACCTCCCGCAACGCCAGCCGGCGCTACTGCTCGAACACCTGCGCCAGCCGGTCGACCGTCGCCGCGTACCGGGCCCGCCGCAAGGCGTGAAGCGGAGTCGCTCGAGCCCGGGAACCGTCACCGAGCGACTCCACAACCGCTAGCGTCCGGCGGCATGCGCAGCGCCCGGCACTGGGATGCCCGCCTGCACTCCCTCGTCGGAGGGCTGCCGACCTCCCCCGCCGACGCCTGGCTGCGCCGGCTGACCACCGCCGCCGACCACGGGAAGCTCTGGATCGCCGTCGGGCTGCTCCTGACCGCCCGGCGCGGGCCGCTGCGCCGCGCGGCGGTGCGGGGGCTGGGGTCGATGGCGCTGTCGAGCAGCATCGTCAACGCCGTCCTCAAGCGGGTGTTCGGCCGCCGGCGCCCCGACCTGGGCGGCCACACGCTGGACAAGCTGCTGCACCGCTCCTTCACCACCCACTCCTTCCCGAGCGGGCACTCCGCCTCGGCCGGCGCCTTCGTCACCGGGGTGGCGATGGAGGCCCCGGCCGCCGGGGCCGCGCTCGCGCCGGTCGCGCTGGCCGTGGGCTACTCCCGGGTGCACGTGGGGGTGCACTACCCGGGCGACGTCGTCGCCGGCCTCGCCGCGGGCTCGGCGGTCGCCGCCGCCACCCGGCTGTGGTGGCGGGTCCGGCCCACCGCGCCCGCCCGGGTGCGGACGGCGCGCAGCGCGCCGGCCCTGCCCGACGGCGACGGCCTGGTGGTCGCGGTCAACCCGCGCTCGGGCCCCGAGGACTACGACCCCGCCGAGGACGTCCGCCGGCTGCTGCCCCGGGCCGAGGTCCTCGAGACCGGCCCCGAGCGGTCGATCGCCGACCTGCTGGCGGAGGCGGCGCCGTCCGCGCGGGCGCTCGGCGTGGCCGGCGGTGACGGCAGCGTCGCCGCGGCCGCGGCCGTCGCGCTGGAGCACGGGCTGCCGCTGGCCGTGCTCCCCGCCGGCACGCTCAACCACTTCGCCCGGGACGTCGGCGTGCACACCCTCGAGCACGCCGCCGAGGCGATCTCCGCCGGCGCGGCGGTCGAGGTGGACGTCGCCGAGGTCAACGGCACGCCGTTCCTCAACACGGCCAGCATCGGCAGCTATCCGGAGATGGTCCGGCGCCGGGACGCGCTGACCGGCCGACTGGGCAAGTGGGCGGCGATGACCGTGGCCGCCGCGCAGACGTTGCACCACGGGACGCCCGTGTCGCTGCTGCTGGACGGCCGGCCGGTGCTCGTCTGGATCCTGTTCGTCGGCAACTGCCGCTACACCCCCCGCGGGCTGGCCCCGGCCTGGCGTCCTCGGCTGGAGGACGGGCTGCTCGACGTCCAGTACCTGCGGGCCGACGTCCGCTTCAGCCGCACCCGCGCCGTCCTCGGCTCGCTGCTCGGGGTCAGCGACCGCAGCTCCGGCTACGCCGAGTGCCAGGCGCGGTCGGTGCGGGTCGTGTCACGGTCGGGGCCGCAGCAGGTGGCCTACGACGGCGAGACCGGGGACCCGGCGACCGAGTTCGACTTCCGCAAGCGCGCCTCGCTCACCGTCTACTGCTGCCGCACCGACTGAGCGCGACGGACCGCGGCCGTCGAGCGGCGGAGTCGCAGCGACCTCACTACGGTCCCGAGCAGGGGTGTCCCGGCACGGTCCGGGCACCGAAGGTCCCGAGGGAGAGAGGTCCCCACCATGCTGGTCCGCCGGATCGCCCGGCCGTTGCTCGCCTCGTCGTTCGTCTACGGCGGCATCGACACCCTGCGCAACCCGCAGTCCCGGGTGCCGGGCGCCGCACCCGTCGTCGAGCAGATCACCGAGCAGGCCGACAAGCAGCTGCCCGTCCAGGTGCCCCGCGACGTCGAGCAGTGGGTCAAGATCGACGCCGGCGTCAAGGTCGTCGCGGGCTCACTGCTCGCCCTGGGCAAGCTGCCCCGGCTGTCGGCGCTGGCGCTGTCGGCCAGCATCGTCCCGACCACGCTGGCCGGGCACCGCTTCTGGGAGCACGACGACCCCAAGGAGCGCTTCGGGCAGATCTCGCACTTCCTGAAGAACCTCGGCCTGCTCGGCGGCCTGCTCATCGCCGCCGTCGACACCGAGGGCAAGCCGTCGGTCGGCTACCGGGCCCGCCGCGCGGCCAAGCGCGCGGCGAACTCCACCGAGAAGAGCTACGACCGGGCCCAGAAGCGCGCCGCCAAGGCCCAGAAGAAGGCCGAGAAGCGGGTGCGGAAGGGCTCCCGCTGACCGAACCCCTGACGCCCGCGGCCGCGCTCCGGAGGATCGCCTTCCTCCTGGAGCGCGCCCGCGAGCCCACGCACCGGGTGGCCGCGTTCCGCACCGCGGCCGCGGTCGTCGACGCGCTCACCCCCGAGGAGCTCGACCGCCGGATCCGCACGAAGACGCTCACCGACCTGCGCGGCATCGGCCCGAAGACCGGCGCCGCGATCGTGCAGGCCCACTCCGGCGAGGTCCCCGAGTACCTGGCCCGGCTCGAGGAGACGCACGGGGAGCTGCTGCCGCTGGCCGACGACGTGGCGGCGTTCCGCACCGCGCTGCGCGGCGACCTGCACGTCCACTCCGACTGGTCCGACGGCGGCAGCCCGATCCGCGAGATGGCCGAGGCGGCCATCGGGCTGGGCCACGACTACATCGCGCTCACCGACCACTCGCCCCGGCTGACGGTGGCCAACGGGCTCTCGCCCGAGCGGCTGGAGCGGCAGCTGGACGTCGTCGCCTCCCTCAACGAGGAGCTCGCGCCGTTCCGGATCCTCACCGGCATCGAGTGCGACATCAACGTCGACGGCAGCCTCGACCAGACCGAGGAGCTGCTGGGCCGGCTCGACGTCGTGGTGGCCAGCGTGCACTCGGACCTGCGGGCCGACAGCGCCGCGATGACCGCGCGCATGCTCGCCGCCGTCGCCGACCCGCACACCGACGTCCTCGGGCACTGCACGGGACGGCTGCTGATCCCGCGGGAGCAGCGGGAGGGACGGCGCCAGCGGCCGCGCCCGGAGAGCACGTTCGACGCCGAGGCGGTCTTCAGCGCCTGCGTCGAGCACGGCACCGCCGTCGAGATCAACTCCCGGCCGGAGCGCCTGGACCCGCCGATGCGGCTGCTCTCCCTCGCCGTCGACCTCGGCTGCGAGTTCGCGATCGACACCGACGCCCACGCCCCCGGCCAGCTCGACTGGCAGAGCAACGGGTGCGAGCGCGCCGTGGAGTGCGGCGTGCCCGTCGCGCGGGTGGTCAACAGCTGGCCGGCCGACCGGCTCCTCGCCTGGACCACCGCCGACCCCGGGGACGACACTGCGTGACCGCGCCCGGCGCCGCAGCCGGGTCCGGCCCGGGACACCGGCCGCCACCGGGCGGGGTGTCCCTGCGTGAGGAGCGGGTCCACAGGGGGCTGGCGGTACGCCCGGGCGGGTGATAGTGGCCACGAACGGGTGATGGCCGCCGGAGGCGCCCGGGGGGCCGTCCGCGAGCCGGCCCGCCACGCCCTCGAGGGCCATCGACCGTTGCGCAGGCGGCATCCACGGGGTATCGGAGCCCCTCCAGCGCTCCGGACGGGGCGATCCTGTGACGAAGACCACGCCGCGACGCGCCCTGCCACGCCCGGGCGGAGCCGCGAGTCGCGACGAGGTCGGTTGCACGCACGGAAGCCGACCCGGTAGTAATGCAACAGACCTCGGGGGCCACGGAGAGTCACCGTTCACCGATTCGGATGGGCGGACGGCGCACGCCGGTCCCCGGGCGGTCGCGGTCCGCCGCGACCAGGCACACGACATCGGTCAGCACCACCACGAACGGGTAGTGATGATCCGCCGGGCGCAGTTGGTCGCCTCAGCCCGGCGGGGAGCAGTGGCGAAACCGGGCCCGTCCTAGAGAGGACACCCGCCCATGCGTTCCCGCCAGGTGATCGAGCTGCGCCCGCACTCGCTCCCGCACAGCCCCACCGTGACGCGGATCGGGTCGCCGCGCGTGAGCGTCGTCGTCCCCACCTTCAACGAGGCCAAGAACCTGCCGCACGTGTTCGCCCTCATCCCCGAGGACGTGCACGAGGTGATCGTGGTCGACGGCCGCA
>NZ_JAQISV010000051.1:0-45831 GCF_048569675.1 Geodermatophilus sp. CPCC 206100 | reverse complement strand
ACCCGCCTCCCGCCGCCCCGGCCCCGGCGCCCGGGGCCCCCCCGCCGCCCGCGGCAGCCCCCGCCCCGCCTGCCGGGACGGCGCACGCACCGCAGCCCGCGCGCCCGACCCCGCCGCGGACGGCGCCGTCCGAGCACCCGCGGCCTCCCGGCCCACCCCCGGCACCCGCACCGGCACCGCCACCGCCCGCCCCGCAGCCCGCTCCGTGGCCCAGCCCGGCTCCTCCGCCGGAACCCGCACCCGCTCCGGCCCCCGCCCCGGCCCCGGCTCCCGGGCCGGGCGGCGGCAGCGGTGGCTGCGGGTGCGGCGTCGTCGAGGACGTGACCGACGGTCTGGGCGACCTGGTGGGCGGCCTCGTCCCCTGAGTGGGGCTCCGGGGGGCGCACTAGGTTCGGCGACATGACCGCGCGCGATGACGTCTCCGAGATCTTCGACAGCGCGGCGTGGCGGCCGGTCGAGGGCTTCGACCTCGCCGACCTGACCTACCACCGCGCGGTGGACGCCGGCGTCGTCCGCATCGCCTTCGACCGGCCCGAGGTGCGCAACGCCTTCCGTCCGCAGACGGTCGACGAGCTGATCGAGGTGCTGGAGCACGCGCGGCTGTCCACCGACGTCGGGTGCGTGATCCTCACCGGCAACGGCCCCAGCCCCCGGGACGGCGGCTGGGCCTTCTGCTCCGGCGGCGACCAGCGGGTGCGCGGGCGGTACGGCTACGAGCACGACAAGGGCCGCAGCAGCGGCCGGCTGCACATCCTGGAGGCGCAGCGGCTGATCCGGTTCATGCCCAAGGTGGTCCTGTGCGTCGTCCCCGGGTGGGCGGCCGGCGGCGGGCACAGCCTGCACGTCGTCTCCGACCTCACCCTGGCCAGTGCCGAGCACGCCCGCTTCAAGCAGACCGACGCCGACGTCGGCAGCTTCGACGGCGGTTTCGGCTCGGCCTACCTCGCCCGTCAGGTGGGGCAGAAGTTCGCCCGGGAGATCTTCTTCCTCGGCGACGAGTACTCCGCCGAGGACGCGCACCGCATGGGCATGGTGAACCGGGTGGTCCCGCACGCCGAGCTGGAGGCGACCGCGCTGGACTGGGCGCGCCGGATCGTGGCCAAGAGCCCGACCGCGCAGCGCATGCTCAAGTACTCGTTCAACCTGATCGACGACGGCCTGGTGGGGCAGCAGCTGTTCGCCGGCGAGACGACGCGGCTGGCCTACATGGCCGAGGAGGCCGTCGAGGGCCGGGACGCCTTCCTGGAGAAGCGCGATCCGGACTTCTCCCGGTTCCCCTGGCACGTGTGATGAAGGGCCCCGTCCTCCCCACCCCGCGCAGGCTCGGGGCGGTGCCCTGGACGGGGCCATAGCCTGAGACCGACGAGGGAGGGGACCACATGATCGTCGAGGTGGTGGGTGGCGCCGAGGAGCGGCCCGAGGTGCGGGTCGTCGACGTCGACGACCTGACGGGGCTGCACCTGGCGCTGGGGGCGGTGACCGACGAGGAGGCCGACCAGGTGCTCCGCGACGCGGGGCTCGGCCGCATGGCGGACGCCGAGACCGGCGTCCTCGACGTCGCGGCGCTGCGTGCCGCGGCCGAGCCGCAGGCCGGTGCCGCGGACTGGGCGCAGCAGTGGGACGGCATGCTGCGGTACGCCGGGAACGAGGGCTGGCTGGCCGACGACGGGGCGACTGTGCAGGTCCACGTCGAGAGCGCGGCCGGGGCCTGAGGTCCCGAACACCGTCTGTCGCCGCCCGTCGCGCTGACTTGAGGATGTCAAGAAAATCCTCGTGAGTTCCCGCCCGGGTCATTGTGGTCACTCCAACCGGAGTCCACGATGTCGCGGTGAAGTCCGACTGTGACCGGGTGATCTCGTGACCGGGACGCCCGGGCGCCCGCTGAGCGCCGAACTCTCCGACCAGCTGCTCTCCGTCGCCGTCGACATCCTCGCCGAGGAGGGCTGGGGCAAGCTCAACAGCGACCGCGTCGCGGCCCGCGCGCGCGCCGGCAAGGCGGGGATCTACCGCCGCTGGCCGACGATGGCGGCGATGGCCCGCCAGGCCGTCGGCCGGTTCTCGCTGGTGCACGTCCCACCCGACACCGGCTTCCTGCGTGACGACGTCTGCGCGCTGGTCGACCGCTGGCGGCGCCCGCTGGACCGGGAGGAGCGCGCCACGGCGAGCCTGGTCGGCGCCGCCCGGCACGACGAGGACCTGCGGGCCGGTCTGGACGACGCGCTGGTCCGCCCGCTGGCCGAGGCCGTGGCCACGATCGGTGCCCGCGCGGCCGAGCGCGGCGAGGAGGTCCCGCAGCTCCGGCTGGCCCTGCTCGGCTCGGTGCTCGAGGCGTTCTGGTGGCAGCGCTTCACCTCGGCGAGCGGGGTGATGTCCACCGAGCAGCTGCGGCGGGTGGTGGACGACGTGCTGCTGCCCATCCTGCAGCCGGCCCCCGAGGGCGCCGCGGTCTGAGCGCGGTCGTCCGGCGTGGCGGTGCGAGCCGCGGCCCGGCCGGTCAGCCGGCGCGGCGGACGTCCCCCGGCCAGCCGGTCACAGAGGCCGCGCCCTGCAGGGAGGCGAAGCCGGCCTCCAGGTCCCGCAGCAGCCGGTCGGCCAGCGGCACCATCGTCGCGGCGGACCGCGCGGCGCCGTCCCGGTCCTCGAGGACCGGACGCTGGCCGACGAGCAGGACCCGCGCGACGGCCATCCAGGTGGCCGCCGTCAGCGCGGCCGCGGTGGCCGGGTCGGCCGGGGCGCCGTCGGCGTCCCGCCAGGCGTCGGCCAGGGCCGAGCCGATCCGGCGCTCGGCCTCGTGGACCAGTTCGAGCTCCCGCAGCCGCAGCGCGGGGGAGGCCTCGATCGTCGCGATGTAGCGGCGCCGTGCGTCGCACTCGTACCGCCCGGCCAGGTCGGCCAGGAGGCTGACGAGGTACTCGCGCAGCGCCACCAGCGGCGGCTCCGTCGCCGGGCGGGAGCGCACCGCCTCGGCGGCGCCCTCCACCCACGGGGTGCGACCGTCGAAGTAGAGGTCCTCCTTGGTGGGGAAGTGGTTGAAGACCGTCTGCACGGCGACGTCGGCCGCCTCGGCGATGTCGGCGATGGTGACCGCCTCGAACCCGCGCTCGGCGAAGAGCTCCTGCGCGGTCTGGCGGATCAGGGCCCGGGTCTGCGCCTTCTTCCGTGCACGACGATCACTGAGGTCACCCACGGTGCTGAGCCTAACTGCACTCCGTAGGCGAACTGATTAGGCCGGCTCACGAGCCGTCGGGCGACCAGTCCGCCAGGACGGCCCGCGCCCACGCCTCGACCAGCACGGACAGGTCGATGACGTCGAGGTCTGCGGCCACGTCGGCGATCGTCGTCCGCCAGATCGTGGGCGAGGTCACCCGCCACCGGTCGCCGCCGGCCGGCTCGCCGAGGCGGGCGGCGAGCGCGTCGAGGGCGTCGCTCGGCTGCTCGGGCGCCGTTCCAGCGGGGTGCTGGGCGGCGTAGGCGCCGTCGGCCAGCGCGACCAGCGCGGCGGCGCGCGGGTCACCCGCAGCGTCCTCGCGCAGCCCCCGCACCGTCTCCTCGTACAGGCGGGCGCACGCCGCCGAGGCCCCGGCCGGCACCGGGCCGTCCCCGGCCAGCGGGGCGAGCACCGACCCGCAGCCCGGGCACCGGACGGTCGTGTCCGCGGCGGGAGCGGTGGTGGGGGACGTGCGGGGGGAGGCGGCCACCGCCCGATGGTGCCGCACGTCGCACCGGCTCGTGCGCCGGTCGCCGGGTTCGGGCGGGGACGGACCGGGCAGGAGGCGTCCGTGGGCGTGCGGGTGGGGCTGGTCGGGGCGGGAGGCGTCGGCGCCAGGCACGCCCGGACGCTGGCGGGGTTCGCCGACGTCGAGGTCGTGGGAGTGACCGACGCCGTCCCCGCGGCGGCGGAGGCGCTCGCCGCGGAGCTGGGGGTGGACGCCGTCGCCGACGTGCCCCGGTTGCTCGACCGGTCGCTCGACGGCGTCTGGCTGTGCGTGCCGCCGTTCGCGCACGGGGAGCTGGAGCTGGCCGCGGTCCGCGCCGGGGTCCCCTTCCTCGTCGAGAAACCCCTCGCGACGGGGGTGGGTGTGGCCGAGGAGATCGCCCTGGCCGTCGCGGGCGCCGGATTGCCCACCGCCACGGGCTACCACTGGCGCCACCTGGACACCGTGGCCGCCGCCCGGGCCGTCTGCGCTGCCCACCGTCCGCGGCTGGTCACCGCCACCTGGCTGGACAAGGTGCCGCCTCCGGCCTGGTGGGTCCGGCGGGACGCCTCCGGCGGGCAGGTGGTCGAGCAGCTGACCCACGTCCTCGACCTCGCCCGGGTGCTGGCCGGCGAGGTCGTGGAGGTCCGCGCCGTCGCGGCCCCCTCGGGCGATCCCGGCCGGGACGTCGACGACGCGACCGCCGCGCTGCTGACCTTCGACTCCGGGGCGGTCGGCACGGTGGGTGCCGCCTGTTCCCTGCCGGCCAAGGTGCGTGCCGGCGTCGACGTGGTCTGCGACGGAGCGGCGGTGGAGCTCACCGAGACCGCGCTCACCGTCACCACGGCTGCCGGCGCCGAGCGCTCGGAGCCGGCGGTCGACGCCCGCACCGCCGTCGACCGTGCCTTCGTCGACCTGCTGGCCGGCCGGACCGGGGCGGAGCCGCTCGTCGACTACGCCGAGGCCCTCCGCACCCACCGGGTGGCCGTGGCGATCGCCGAGTCCGCCCGCACCGGCGCCGCCGTCCGGCCCGGCGGGTGACTCAGCGCGCCATGGCGTCCTGGCCCCGGCGGCGCGGCAGGGGCAGCGTGCTGCGCGCCTGCTCCAGGACCGCCGCGTACAGCCGCTCGTAGCCGTCGGCCATCACGGCGGGGGCGAAGCGGCGCCGCGCCTCGGCGGCGCAGACCTCGGGGTCGATGTCGCCGATCCGCGCGAGGGCAGCGGTGAAGCCCTCCTCGTCCTCGGCGAGGAAGCCGGTCCGCCCGGACTCGACCAGGGAGGGCAGGCACCCGCGCGCCATCGCCACCACGGGCGTGCCGGCCGCCAGGGCCTCGCACACCGCCGTGCCCCCCGGCTCCTCCCAGCGGATGGGGAAGAGCACCGCCCGCGACCGCTGCAGCAGGTCCGCCTTGGCGGCGCCGCCCACACTGCCCACCCAGCGCGCGTGGACCCCGTCCAGGTGCGGGTCGACGTGCTCCAGGAACCAGGCCACGTCGGGGTGCGACCGGGCCGGGTGACCCGGGACGGCGAGCGCGGCGGACAGCGCGTCCCGGTCCGGCAGGCCGCCGACCGGCCCGGCCAGCACGAGCCGCACGCCGGCTGCCCGGCAGGCGCGCAGCGCGGTGTCCACCCCCTTGGACTCGCACAGCCGCGACAGCAGCAGCACCGACTCCGCGCGCTCCTCCCGAGCGACCGGTGGCCCGCCGTCCACGGGCACCGCCAGCGGCACGGCGCCGAGGACCTGGTCCCGCAGCCGCTGCGGTGCCCGCGCGATCTGCGTCTCGGACACCCCGGCGAAGAACACGCGGCCGCGGCCGTCGAACGTCGCCCAGAACTCGGCGTTGCGGTGCAGGTCCCAGTGCAGCGTGGCGAGTGCGGGCGGCCCGGCGTCCCCCAGGCTGCCCAGCACGGCCGGGCCGACCACCTCCACGTGCGTGTGCACGAGGTCGAACGGCTCGCCGGCCAGGGCGTGCTCGGCGATCGTCGCCAGCACCACCTGCTCGTGCGCGTGGGCGGTGCCCACCACCTGCGGATAGGGGCCGCCGAGCAGCTCGAAGCGCCCGGTCGGGAAGGCGCTGACCAGTCCGTCGACCGGCAGGGTCGACTCCCCCACGGAGGCCAGGACGACGCGGTGCCCACGGGCCCGCAGCTCCGCGGTCAGCGTCGCGACGACGTTCTCGAGGCCTCCGTAGCCCGGCGGCGGCACCGGCAGCCAGGGACCGGCGTCCATGAGGATCCTCACGACCACGACCTCCCGGATCCCTCAGCACCGCGGACGGCGCTCATCGGCGGGCGCTCACTGACCCCGACGTCCCAGACGACGGTCTCCAGCCCGTCGGCGGTGCGCAGGAACTGCAGCAACGAGGACCCGGCGGGGCCCGGCCCCGGCCGCCGGGCCAGCGCGGTCTGCAGGATCTGACCGGCCATGCGACCCAGGGCGGCGTCGGCCTGGTGGGTGTGCCGACGGGTGCCGAGGTCGACCTGGGCGATCGCGTCGAGGCCGGCGAGGTCCACGATGTCGACCAGCAGGCCCAGTTCCACCCCGTAGCCCGAGACGAACGGCACCTGCTCGAGCACGGTCCGGCGCCCGGCGTACTCGCCGGAGAGGGGTTGGACGACGCCGGCCAGGTGGGGCCAGAAGGCGTTGAGCAGCGGTCGGGCGACCAGCTCGGTCACCCGTCCTCCGCCGGAGGGCACGATCCCGTCGGTGGTGGTCAGCGGCCGGTCGTAGAGAGCCTTGACGTAGCCGATCGTCGGGTCGGTGAGGAGCGGGCCGAGGAGGCCGACCACGAACCGGGGGTCGAAGCCGATCAGGTCCGCGTCGATGAAGACGACCAGGTCACCGGTCGTGGCGTGCAGGGACTTCCACAGCGCCTCGCCCTTGCCCGGCCGGGAGCCGTGCCCGGTCAGGACCGTGTCGACGTGGACGACGCGGGCGCCGGCGTCGGCCGCCCGCTGCGCCGTCCGGTCGGTGGATCCACTGTCGATCACCACCAGCTCGTCGACCAGCGGGCACTGCTCCACGAGGCTCTCCCGGATCGCGCGGACGATCGGGCCGACCGTGCGTTCCTCGTCCAGCGCGGGGAGCACGAGGGTGACGGTGTTCTCTCGCGCCTGTTTGGCGGCGAGCAGCTGTGCCGGGTGCCACGCGTCGGCGGTGAAGGTGCGCTGGCGCAGCCAGCGACGGACGTCAGGGTGCACGCATCCCCCCAGGTCGGGCGCCGACCTCGTCGTCGACACGGGCCCCCGTCGCGCCAGGATGCCGGGTCGCGGGGCTCCTGGCACGGCCCCGGCGCGGGATCGGCCGGCCGTGACCGGCCGTGCTGCCGGCCGGGGGCGACCCGGTGACGGTCAGCCGACGACGTCGAGCAGCGCCCGGTACTCCGGCACGCTGATCATGGGCGGTCGCTCGTCGACGGCCACCGGGGTGCTGGAGGGCACGAAGCCGGTCCCGTCGTGGGAGAACTGGGTGAGCAGCCCGCCGGCCTCCGTCCCGAGGGACGCCGCTCGGGCCAGCACCGTCGACACCACCTGGCCGGCCATCCGGCCCAGCGCCTCCTGGCTCTGCGACGTGTGCCGCCGCACCCCGAGGTCGACCTGGGCCAGCCCGCCCAGGCCGGTGAGCCGCAGCAGGTCGACCAGCAGGCCCACCTCCACGCCGTAGCCCGAGACGAACGGGACCTGCTCGAGCACCGACCGGCGGCCGGCGTACTCCCCGCCGAGCGGCTGCACGAACCCGGCGAGCTCCGGCCACAACGCGTTCAGCAGCGGTCGGGCGGTCAGCTCGGTCACCCGTCCCCCGCCCGCGGGCACCGTCGCGCCGGCCATCTCCAGGGGACGGGTGTAGCAGCCCTTCACGTAGTCCACCTGCGGATCGGCCAGCAGCGGGCCGAGCAGCCCGGGGACGTAGTGGGTCACGTCGCCGAGCAGGTCGGCGTCGAGGAAGACGACGAGGTCGCCGGTGGTCGCGGCCAGCGACTTCCACAGCGCCTCGCCCTTGCCGGGGCGGCTGCCGTGGGCGTGCAGGACGTCGGCGGCCGCCACGACGTCGGCCCCCGCGGCCCGGGCGACCCGCGCCGTGCCGTCGGTGGAGTCGGAGTCCACGACGAGCAGCTCGTCGACCAGGGGCACCCGGCGGACCCAGTGCTCGGCCAGGTCGGCGACCAGCCCGCCGACCGTCGTCTCCTCGTCGCGCGCGGGCAGGACGACGCTGACCCGGTGCCCGCCGCGCCGCTTGGCGCGCAGCAGGGCGTCGACGTCGATCGCGGACGGCACGGCCGCCGAGGTCGTGCGCTGCTCGAACCAGGCACGCGCGTCGGGTCTCATCACCCCACCTTCCGCGACGGGGTCGGCCCACCGCCACGGGGCTCGACCATGTTCACGCGTTCGTCACCTCCCGTGCCGCGGCGCGTCACACCCCCACGTCCGCGCTGCTCAGGGCGGTCGGGCTCAGTGCGCCGACGGCTGCGCCCTCCCCGGTCGGCTCGGGGTGGCCGAGGTCGGTGAGCCAGCCCCGGAGTACCCGGTGCAGCTGCTCGGCGCCGACGACCTCCCCCGGCGGGCGGAACGACCGGGGGTGCAGCAGGAAGGCGTGCTGCTGCGGCCCGCCCAGCCCGCCGTGCGACCCCACGTGCGGCTCGAACGGCGAGGCCTCGTCGGTGTCGGGGTCGTAGCGGCTGTTGATGGCGACGTCGGCGCAGTGCGGGAAGGCCGACGCCCGGGCGACCAGCGCGGCTGCGTGCTCGCCGTAGGGCTGCAGCGGGTCCTCGCCGATCACCGTTCCCGACGCCAGCCGGTGCAGTCCGTCGCGGCCGAGCACCACCGGGCCGAACTCCTCGGAGTGCACCAGGACGAAGCCGACGCCGTCGTGGTCGACCAGGCCGGGGAGCAGCCGGGGCCAGTGCCGCTCGATCTCCTCCAGCGAGACCCGGCCGGGGATGTCGGCGAAGGACACCATCGCGGTGTGGCCGGAGACGGCGACCACGACGCCCGGGGCCGTCCGGGGCGCCGGACCCGTCCGATCGGCGGTCAGCTCGTGGTGGTGCGGCACCTCCCCGGCGCGCTCCACGCGCTCCCGCAGCCGGCGGGCGATCGGCCCGCCGCTCTCGGCCAGGGCCGCCCCGACCTGCCAGGTCTCGGCGAGCCGGCGGCTGTCCCGCGGCCCGGTGAGGTGCCGCTCGGGCAGCTCGCCGGGCGCGCCGCACAGCCGGCCGACCAGCTGCTCGACCGACTCCCCGAAGCGGGTCACGAACGCCTCCCCCTGGGTCTGCCCGTGGTCGGACAGGCACACCAGGTGGTACTCGCGGGGGGCGACCTGCGCCGCCCGGTGCAGGCGGCCGAGCTGCTGGTCGATGCTGCGCAGCACCGCCAGGCTGTCGGCCCGTTCCAGGCCGCCGTGGTGGGCGGCCTCGTCGTAGCCGAGGAAGTCGGCGTAGGCCACCGGCCGGCCCGCCATCATGTCCTCGAGCAGGGCGAAGACCACGACGTCGCGCGCGATGACCGTCGTCCCCGGGCGGGCCAGGGGGTAGATGCCGCCGCGCGCCACCCGTGGCCGGACGTCGTCGCGCCGCTCGCGGGCCGCCGCCAGCAGCTCCCGGTGGATGTCGACGGCGGAGACCGCGATCGTGCGCAGCGCGTTCACCGGGTTGGCGAAGTAGGCGTAGTAGCCGGAGCCGACCCGGTCCCGGGCCTGGCGCGGCCGCCGGCTGGCCGCCGGGACGACGTGCGCCAGCGAGCTCATCGTGAGACTGACGTGGGCGGCGTCGCCGGTGAACAGGTTGCCCCGGCTGGCACCGCCGCCGGAGAGCAGCCCGCGACCGTCGGCGTGCGCGCGCTCGATCTCGGCGGCGTCGACGGGGGAGGAGACACGGACGATCCGGTCGCGCTCCTTGTCGTACCAGCGGAACCCGGGCACGTCCCAGTTGGAGCCGTGCAGGATGCCGCAGACCGCCGCGCCCGTCTGCGAGCTCCAGTCGGTGTGCCACGAGGTCAGGGAGTGGCTGCCGGACCGCAGCCACGCGGCGAGGTTGGGCATCGAGCCGTCGCGCACCGCCCGCCGCGCGGTGTCGAAGGAGAGCGCGTCGATCTGCAGGAACAGCACGCCGGGCGGGCGCGGCTCCGTGCCGGCCGCCGCCCGGGCCCGGCGGCGCGCGCGGCGGAAGAACAGCTCGTCCTCGTCGATGGCCAGCGCGCTGCTGACCACGCCGGACACCGCCGCCATGGCGATGCCGAGGGTGACGGCGGTGGGCAGGTCCTCGATCACCACCCCGGGCACGAGGAAGGACAGCCCGAGGACCGCCGCACCCAGCAGCAGGAAGCTGCCCAGGCCGAGGGTGAAGAAGGCAAGCGGCAGCGCGACCCGCATGACCAGCGGCCACACCACCGCCGTGAGCAGCCCGAGCAGCAGGGCGATGACCGGCGGCTGCCACCAGGAGTCCATGGTGAAGTCGGCCAGCCACGCGTCGAGGGCGGCCAGCGCGGCGGTGCTGGCCGCCCAGGTGAGCAGCACACGGGCGGGCGTCCGGCCGCGCTGCAGGACCCGTCCGGACGAGGGACCGCCGCTCATGCCCGACGGCAGGTGGCCGGGTCCGCCTCGGCGGGCTCCTCCGGCACCGGGGCGTGCTTGCGGCGCGCGCTCACCAGGTTGAGCACCGCGCCGACGACCAGCACCAGCACCGTCGCCAGCAGGACGGCGGTCAGCGGGGAGTCGAAGATGCCGCCGCTGACCACGCCGAGGAGCGCGTAGGCCACCGCCCAGAGCAAGGCGGCCAGCAGCGAGGCGGGCAGCAGCCGCCGCCACGGATAGGCCAGCGCGCCGGCCGCCAGGAGCACCGGGATCCGCCCGGCGGGCAGCAGCCGGCCGACGACGATGATCTGCCAGCCGTGCCGGCGGAACTGGTCGCGGACCTCCTCGATCCGGTCCGCGTGCTGGCCGCGGGCGACCCAGCGCACCGCCGCGGGCCCGCCGAAGCGGCAGATCGCGAAGGTCACCACGTCACCGGCCCAGGCGGCCAGCGTGGCCACCAGGAGCACGGCGGGGAGGTTGAGCCCGGACGCGGTCACGGCGAACGCCGCTCCCGCGCCGACCACGGCCCCGGTGGGGACGACCGGAACGACCGATCCCAGCAGGACGCCGCCGAACAGGACCGGGTACCCGATCGCCGAGCCGTCGGTCCACGCCGCCAGCGCGCTCATGTCGGCTCCGTCGCGGGTCGGGGGGCCACCACCGGGGCGCCCGGCTCGGTGACCGCGACGTGGGTGTCCAGGCCGCGGGCAGCGACCGCCGCGGCGAAGTCGCGGGGCGGGTCCACCAGCAGGCGGCGCATCCGGCTCCGCACCCCGGGCAGCAGCGTCGTCCCCCGGACGGCGAGCGTGCCCCAGTGCACCGGGACGACGAGCCGCGGACGCAGCCGCTCGACCGCCTCGGCGGCCGACCGCGGGTCCAGGTGCCCCGGGCCCAGCGAGGGGCCCCATCCCCACACCGGCAGCACGGCCACGTCGACGCCCCGCTGCCCGATCAGGTGCATCTCGTCGAACAGGTCGGTGTCGCCGCTGACGTACACGGTCTGGCCGGCGCCCTCGATCAGGTGCCCGACGGCCGGGGTGTCCGGCCCGGCGGTCGACCGCGGGCCCCACCGGTGGCCGGTGTGGTCGGCGGGGGTGGCCGTGATCCGCAGCGCGCCGTGCGGGAAGGACTCCCCGGGCAGCACCTCGACGACGTGCCGGAAGCCGCGCGAGCGCAGCGACGCCCCGGCGCCCCGGGGGACGGCGATCCGCACGTCCGGCCCCAGCAGCCGCAGCGACGGCAGGTGCAGGTGGTCGCCGTGCAGGTGGCTGACGAGGACCAGGTCCACGCCGGCGTACGTCTCGGGTGCGGGCTGCGGGACGACGCGGCGCAGCGGCCCGACCCGCGGGGTGAGCAGGGGGTCGGTCAGCACCGTGTGCCCGGCCAGCTCGACGCGGACCGTCGAGTGGCCGAGGAAGTGCAGGACCGGGGCAGTCACCGCGCCAGTATCGACCCCGCCGGTGACGTTCCGGGACCGGTTTGACCCCTCCGGGATCACCCTGATCACCCCACAGGGTGGGCGCCCGCCACGGGTGCCAGGCCGGTGGGCCAGTCCCCGGCGGCCAGTCGTGCGACCTCCAGCGGCCGGGAGAGGGCGTAGCCCTGCAGGAAGCGGTGGCCCATGTCCCGCAGCAGCCGCAGCTCCGGCTCGGTGGCGACGCCCTCCACCACGACCGCGAGGTCCAGGCTCCCGCCGAGGTGCAGGACCGATCGGCACAGGGCCTGCCGCTGCGGGTCGTCCTGCATGCCGGCGAGGAACTGCTGGTCGAGTTTGAGCACGTCGATGGGCAGGCCGACGAGGTAGGCCAGGGACGACCAGCCGGTGCCGAAGTCGTCGACGGCCACCCGGACACCGAGCCGGCGCAGCGTCGCGAGGTCCTCGACCACCTCCTCGTCGGCCAGCACGGACTCGGTGAGCTCGACGGTCAGCCGGGACGCCGGCAGGCCGCTGGAGGCGAGCGCGGCCAGGACGTCGCGCACCAGCGAGCCGCCGGCGGCCTGCCGGGCGGAGACGTTGACCGCCACGGCGAGGTCGGGGTCGGGCAGCCCGGCGACGGTGGTGCACGCCTCGGCGAGCACCCAGCGGCCCAGCTCGGTGATCAGCGACGACTCCTCGGCCAGCGGCACGAACTCCGCGGGGGAGATCTCGCCGAAGACCGGGTGCCGCCAGCGCAGCAGCGCCTCGACCGAGACGGTCCGGTGCAGCACGACGTCCACCACGGGCTGGAACGCCAACCGCAGCTCACCCCGGCCGAGGGCGCCGGCCAGGTCGGCGCGCAGGGTGTCGCGGCGGTCGCGCTGGAGGCGCAGCGCCTCGTCGGCGCGACGCACGCAGCCGGGTCCACCCGTGCGGGCGCTGCGCAGGGCCAGGTCCGCGGCGCGCAGCGCCTCGGACGGGTCGGCGTCGGGCGGCACGGCGGTCACGCCCGCCCAGGCGTGCAGCCGCGCCCCGGGGAGTGCGCCGACGGCCGTCACGAGCCGGGTGGCCAGCACCTCGGCGTCGGCCACGGAGCCGGCGACCACGACCGCGAAGTCGCCGTCCTTGGTGCGGGCGAGCCAGTCCTCGCCGCGCAGGCCGCGGGCGAGGCAGCCGGCGACGTCGTGCGCCGGCCCCGGCACGAGCCCCGCGATCCCGACCACGGCCAGCGACCGCGGACGACCGCCGGCCTCGGTGCGCAGCGCGGCCAGCCGCCGCACGAGCGCGGCCCGGTTCGGCAGCCCGGTGTCGGGGTCGGCCAGGGCGAGCTCGAGCAGCGCGGGGCCCGCGTCGGCGGCGGGCGGCGCCGAGGTGATCGCCCGGCAGTAGAGGACGAACGCACCGACGTCCGGGTCCTGCCGCAGGTCCCGCACGGTCGCCTGGATCAGCCGCCACCGGCCGTCGGCGTGACGGACCCGTCCGGTCCGCACGGCGGAGCCGTCGCACGGGGTCGCGGTCAGCACCTCGACGTCGTCGGGGTGCAGCCAGTCGACGAGGCTCCGGCCGACGGCGTCCTGCGGGTCCCGGCCCAGGAGGTCGGCCAGCGCGCGGGACGCGAAGGTCACCCGCATCCGGCCGTCGAGGATGACCACCGGGTCGGCGCTGCTGCGCACCAGGGTGCGGAAGTAGTTCTCGCTGCGCAGCAGGGCCGCGGTCAGCCGGTGCTGGCCGCGCCAGGTGACGACCTGGTGGGCGACCAGGGCGCAGAGACCCAGCACGCCCAGGACGACGTCGAACGGGTCCGCGCGGTGGGCGTCGGAGAGCAGCAGGAGCAGCAGCGTGCCGCCGACGAGCGCGGCCAGGTGCGGCAGCAGGGAGACGGTGGCGCCCACGGCCTGCAGCCGCGGGTCGCCGGGCGCGTCCCGGGGGACGTCGAGCCGCCCGGCCACGCACAGCAGGACGACGGTGACGGCCATCGCGGGGCGGACCCAGGTCCCGAGCGCGGAGGAGGGCAGCCCCGACGCGAGCACGCCCAGCACCAGCGCCGCCGCCATCACCCCCTGCCCACCGAGGAGGACCGCGGCGACCCGCTGGCGGCCACGCGGGACGGTGCCGTGGAACAGCAGGGCGGCGGCCGTGGTGATCGCGACGACCGGCGGGAGGACGACGACGGCGGCGGCCAGCGACCACGGCACCGCGGGTCCGGCGAGCAGCGGGTGCAGGAGGACGTGCACGGCGAGCAGCGTGGCGACGACGAACAGCGCGGCGGCCGTGACCAGCTGCACCCGCCCCGCCGTCCACGAGGCGCCGGTGCGCAGGGCGTCCCGGCGGGCTCCGTCCTGGGCGTCCTCCCCGGCTACCTCCTCACGCTCGTCGCGCTCGCCGCCCCCGCCCGCGACGACGACGGCCAGCGCGTAGCAGCGCCAGGCCCGCGGCGACACGCTCCGGCCGGCGGAGGCGAGCAGCACGGCCGCTCCGATGAGGGTCAGGCCGGCGCAGGCGGCGTCCTGAACTGCCGGGGGTGCACCCAGCAGTGCCGTCGCCGCCGAGAGCAGCGCGGCCGCGACGACCAGCGGCAGGCGCAGCAGCCGGGACGCGCCGGGGGCGGCCGGTCGCGAGGGGGCGGGGACGGAGATCACCCCCGCTCCATCGGAACGGATCCGGCCGCTCTGGAGCCGGGGGCGCGGCGGCTTCCCCGGAAGGGGGAGCGGACCGCGCGCAGGCCCGCTGACCAGGCCCGGGACCGCGGGCCTCGATGCGCCGGATGCGCGGGGACGTGGCAGAGTTCCCCGGGTGAAGACCTGGCTCGACACGTGGCCGGTGTTCCGGCAGCTGACCGGCCCCGACCCGCTCGGACGCGGCAGGGCCGCGCGCAGCAAGGCGACCGAGAACGTGGTGAGCCGCACCGCCACCGCCGACCGCGTCGTCCAGAGCGTCTGCCCGTACTGCGCCGTCGGCTGCGGACAGCGGATCTACGTCAAGGACGAGCAGGTCGTCCAGATCGAGGGCGACCCGGACTCGCCGATCAGCCGCGGCCGGCTGTGCCCGAAGGGCAGCGCGAGCAAGCAGCTCGTGACCAGCCCGACCCGGGTCACCACCGTCCGGTACCGCCGTCCGTTCGGGACGGAGTGGGAGGACCTCGACCTCGACACGGCGATGGAGATGATCGCCGACCGCGTCCTGGAGGCCCGCCGCAAGGGCTGGCAGGTCGAGAACAACGGCAAGCGCGTCAACCGGACCATGGGAGTAGCGAGCCTCGGAGGGGCGACCCTCGACAACGAGGAGAACTACCTCATGAAGAAGCTCTACAGCGCCCTGGGCGCGATCCAGATCGAGAACCAGGCCCGCATATAGCACTCCGCGACGGTCCCCGGTCTGGGGACCTCGTTCGGACGTGGCGGTGCCACGAACACCCTCGAGGACCTGGCGAACGCCGACTGCATCGTCATCGAGGGCTCGAACATGGCCGAGTGCCACCCGGTGGGCTTCCAGTGGGTGTCGGAGGCCAAGGCGCGCGGCGCGAAGATCGTGCACATCGACCCGCGGTTCACCCGGACCAGTGCGATCGCCGACCTGCACGTGCCGATCCGGGTCGGCACCGACATCGCGTTCCTCGGCGGGCTGATCCGGTACGTGCTGGACAACGACCTGTACTTCGAGGAGTACGTGGTCGCCTACACCAACGCCGCGGCGCTGGTCAGCGAGGACTTCGTCGACGCCGAGGAGCTGGACGGGGTCTTCTCCGGGTTCGACCCGGAGACGCGCACCTACGACGAGGCCAGCTGGCAGTACGAGCCGGAGGAGGCCCCGCACTCGGGGTCGGACGACCCGGCAGGGGCGGCCGAGCAGAAGGCGGCCGAGCAGCACCCCGACGTCAAGAAGGCCGACAAGGCGCAGGCCGCCGGCAGCGGCGGCCCGCCGATCGCGAGCAAGCCCAAGCGCGACGAGACGCTGCAGCACCCGCGCTCGGTCTTCCAGGTGCTCAAGCGGCACTTCGCCCGCTACACACCGGAGATGGTCGCCGAGGTCTGCGGCATCGAGCCGCAGGTGTTCCTGCAGGTGGCGCGCTGGATCACCGAGAACAGCGGGCGTGACCGGACGACGGCGTGGGTCTACTCGGTGGGCTGGACGCAGCACAGCGTCGGCGCGCAGTACATCCGCACCGCGTCGATCCTGCAGACGCTGCTGGGCAACATCGGCCGTCCCGGCGGCGGGATCATGGCGCTGCGCGGGCACGCCAGCATCCAGGGGTCGACCGACGTCCCGACGCTGTTCAACCTGCTGCCGGGCTACCTGCCCATGCCGCACGCGCTCCAGCACCAGACGCTGGAGGACTACGTCGCCGACGCGGCCGGCAAGGGCGGGTTCTGGGGCAACAAGCCCGCCTACATGGTCAGCCTGCTCAAGGCCTGGTTTGGCGACGCCGCGCAGCCGGAGAACGACTTCTGCTTCGACCACCTGCCCAAGATCGACGGCGACCACAGCTCCTACCGGACCATCGCCGACATGATCAAGGGGAAGGTCTCCGGTTACTTCCTGGTCGGGGAGAACCCCTCGGTCGGCCACCCGAACGGCCGGATGAACCGCTTCGGCCTGGCCAACCTCGACTGGCTGGTCGTCCGCGACCTGCAGCTCATCGAGTCGGCGACCTTCTGGAACGAGTCGCCGGAGATCGAGACCGGGGAGCTCGCTCCGGAGTCGATCGGGACCGAGGTCTTCTTCATGCCCGCGGCCACGCACGCGGAGAAGGAGGGGACGTTCACCCAGACCGAGCGTGTCCTCCAGTGGCGGCACAAGGCGGTCGAGCCGCCGGGCGACGCCCGCAGCGACCTGTGGTTCTACTTCCACCTGGGCCGGATCCTGCGGGAGCGGCTGGCGGACTCCACCGATCCGCGGGACCGCCCGCTGCTCGACCTCACCTGGGACTACCCGCTGGAGGGGGAGACGCAGGACCCGAGCGCGGCGGCGGTGCTGCGGGAGATCAACGGCGTGGGACCGGACGGCCGCGCGGTCTCCGGCTACATGGACCTCGCGGACGACGGCTCGACGTCCTGCGGCTGCTGGATCTACTCCGGCGTCTACGCCGACGAGGTCAACCAGGCGGCCCGGCGCAAGCCGCACCGCGAGCAGGGCCCGGTGGCCTCCGAGTGGGGCTGGGCCTGGCCGTACAACCGCCGGGTGCTCTACAACCGCGCCTCGGCCGACCCGTCGGGCCAGCCGTGGAGCGAGCGGAAGAAGTACGTCTGGTGGGACGAGGAGGCCGGCCGCTGGGTCGGGGACGACGTCCCCGACTTCGAGGCGCAGAAGCCGCCGTCCTACGTGCCGCCGGAGGGCGCCAAGGCGCAGGACGCGCTCGCCGGGACCGACCCGTTCGTCATGCAGGGCGACGGCAAGGCGTGGCTGTACGCGCCCGCGGGGCTGGTCGACGGGCCGCTGCCGACGCACTACGAGGCGGCCGAGTCCGTCGTCGAGAACGCGCTGTACAAGCAGCAGGCCAACCCGACGATCGAGCGGATCGAGGGGCCGTGGAACCGGGAGAACCCCTCGCGCAGCGAGGTCTTCCCGTTCCAGGTCACCACGTACCGGCTGACCGAGCACCACACGGCCGGTGGGATGAGCCGCACCCTGCCCTACCTGTCCGAGCTGCAGCCGGAGTTCTTCGTCGAGGTGAGTCCGGAGCTGGCCGAGCTGCGGGGGCTGCGCAACGGGGAGTTCGCCACGCTCGTCAGCGCCCGGACGGCGATCGAGGCCAAGGTGCTGGTCACCGAGCGCCTGCGGCCGATCCGGCTGCGGGACGGCCAGGTCGTGCACCAGATCGGCATGCCGTACCACTGGTCCTACAGCGGCATCTCCACCGGAGACTCCGCCAACGACCTGCTCGGCATCGTGCTGGACCCGAACACGCACATCCAGGAGGACAAGGTCAGCACCGCCGACATCCGGCCCGGACGCCGCCCCCGCGGGCCGGAGCTGCTGGAGTTCGTGGAGTCCTACCGGCGGCGGGCCGGGGTGGCCTCGGGGCTGGTGGGCGTCAACGGGCGCGACCCGGTCGAGGCGTCGGCCGGAGAGGGATCGCAACTGTGACCTCGATCAGCTCGGCGAGCCCCGCCTTCACCGGCCGGGATCCGGACAACCGGCTGTACGGGCCGCTGCCCGACGTCCAGGCCGAGGCCGGCTACGAGGCCGACCACCCGGCGCGGGTGGGCTTCTTCACCGACACCTCGGTCTGCATCGGCTGCAAGGCCTGCGAGGTGGCGTGCAAGGAGTGGAACCTCCTGCCGATGGACGACTCGCACGGCACGCGGGACGTCATCGGCCTGTCCGGGATGTCCTACGACAACACCGGGCAGCTCGGCGCCAACAGCTGGCGGCACGTGGCGTTCATCGAGCAGAGCCGCGCGGTCGACCTGCCGATGCCGAGCGTCGGGCCGCCGTCCTCGGTCGGCGCACCCGGCGGCACCGGGGACGCGACCGCGCCGCCCACCGACGCGCTGGGTCTCGGTGCCGACGAGGTGCTGTCCGCGCAGACCAGCGTGCTCAACGCCGAGGCGCTGAGCGAGTACGACCCGCAGACCGGCCAGACCGGCGCGGACAAGCAGATCCGCTGGCTGATGAGCTCGGACGTGTGCAAGCACTGCACGCACGCCGGGTGCCTGGACGTCTGCCCGACCGGTGCGCTGTTCCGCACCGAGTTCGGCACCGTCGTCGTCCAGGGCGACATCTGCAACGGCTGCGGCTACTGCGTCGCGTCCTGCCCGTACGGCGTCATCAACCAGCGCAAGGACGACGGCCGGGTGTTCAAGTGCACCCTCTGCTACGACCGGCTGACCGACGGGCTGCAGCCGGCGTGCGCGAGCGCCTGCCCGACCCAGTCGATCCAGTTCGGCAACCTCGACGAGCTGCAGGCCCGCGCCGACGCCCGGCTGGCCACACTCCAGGCGCAGGGTGTGGAGACCGCCCGCCTCTACGGCCGGGACGAGAACGACGGCGTCGGCGGCAACGGCGCGTTCTTCCTGCTGCTCGACGAGCCGGAGGTCTACGGCCTGCCGCCGGACCCGATCGTCACCACCCGCGACCTGCCGGCGATGTGGAAGGCCGCGGGGAAGGCGGCCGTGATGATCGTCGGAGTGGCGCTGTCGGCCGTCCTCGGCTCGCGGAGGTCCACGTGACCGAGCTCGCGAGGTCACGCGGGGGCACAGCACCGCGCGGCACAGTTCCGACGAGCGCCGGCGAGGAGGAGCTGTGACCGAGGGGATCGCGACACCGGGGGCGGGCTGGCGGCGGGCCGGGGGCTCCGACGTCACCGAGAGGCCCGGCGGGCGGCGCCGGCGGCGCGGCGGAGGGCGCTCGCGCGGCGAGGTGCCGATGGTCGACGAGGCCGAGTTCACCTCGTACTACGGCCGGCAGATCGTCAAGACGCCGGTGTGGAAGAGCCCCGACGTCCCGCTGTACCTCTTCCTCGGGGGTGCGGCCGGGTCGTCGGCCATCCTCGGTGCGATCGCCGACCTCACCGACCGGCCGCACCTGACCCGGGTGACCCGGCTGGTCTCCGGGGGCGGGGCGATCGCCTCGGTGGTCTTCCTGGTCCACGACCTCGGCCGGCCGGAGCGGTTCCTGCACATGCTGCGGGTGCTCAAGCCGACGTCCCCGCTGTCGGTCGGCACCTACATCCTCTCGCCGTTCAGCGCGGCGGCCGGGGCGACGGCGGCCGTGGAGCTGCTGGGCTGGTTCCCCCGGCTCAAGCGCTTCGGTGGGGTGGTGGCGGCACTGTTCGGCGGGCCGCTGGCCAGCTACACCGGGGTGCTGCTGGGCAACACCGCCGTGCCGTCCTGGCACGCGGCGCACACCCAGCTGCCCTACCTCTTCGGGGCCTCGGGGATGGCTGCCGGCGGCGGCATCGCGATGGCGCTGAGCCCCGTCTCCGAGGCCGGCCCGGCCCGGAAGATGGCGGTGGCCGGTGCGGTGATCGAGCTGGCCGTGACCCAGCGGGTGGAGAGCGACCACGGGATCGTCAGCGAGCCCTACCACCAGGGTCGGCCGGGAGCCCTGCTGCGGGCGGCGAAGGCGTGCACCGCGGCGGGGGCGGCGCTGACCGTGGTCGCCGGGCGCCGGCGGCTCGGCGCGGTGGCCTCGGGGGCGCTGCTCGCGGCCGGATCGCTGCTGACCCGGTTCGGGGTGTTCGAGGCGGGCCTGGACAGCACCCGGGACCCGAAGTACGTCGTCGTTCCCCAGCGGGAGCGGATCGAGGCCCGCGAGAACGGCCACGCGTCCACCATCACCCGCTGAGCCCGCGTCCAGGAGGGCGTCGCCCGGCGAAGGAGGACCGTGGGTGTCCTCGTCCTCCTCGTCCCGGCGCTGCTGGTGGTCGTCCTCGGGTACGCCGTCGGCCACGCGCTGTGGTCCGCGCTGGGCGGCCCGGGGCCGGAGCTGGTCGGCTGGCTGACCGGGCTGGTGCTGCTCGGCGTCGTCGTCTGGGCCCTGCTGCGGGCGCGGCGGCGGTCCCGCCGTGGGCGGGTCAGCTGACGCAGACGGCGCCGGTGCCCGCGGCGGTGGCGTTCGCCAGTGCGGTGGTGGCGCGGAGCAGCACCTCGCGGGCGGGGACGCCGGGCACGAGGAGGGTGACGCCGGCGCAGACGCCGAGACCGGGGACGCCGAGGCGGCTGATGGCGCCGACCACGCGCGCGGCCGCGGTCACCGCGCCGTGGATGCCGCCGCTGAGGACCAGGGCGAACTCGTTCGGGCCCGACCGGCCCAGCCAGTCGTCCCCGCGCACGGAGCTGGCCACGATCGAGGTGGCGGCGGCCAGGCAGCCGGCGGCGGCCGGCCCGTCGACGTCCGGCCGGTGCAGGCCGAGGACGATCAGGCAGTCGGGGATCTCCTCGACCACGGCGAGCCGCTCGGCCAGGTGGGCGAGCACCGAGTCGGGGCCCGGCAGGAGGCTCGTGACGTCGGGCTCCGGGGGCAGCACGGAGGTGACCGACCGGTAGGCCGTCGTCGGGTCGTACGCGGTGTCCATGCGCACGGGATCGGCGGGGGAGCGGACCGGGTTGAGCCGTGCCCGCAACTGCCACCCGATCGTGTGCATCACGACGCGGGCACGATCGGAACGGAACGGCTCCGTTCCCTGCCAGAAGGACCTACTGTCCCGCGCGGGGCGGAGGGTCGGCGGACTGGCGAACGTCGGTCCGGGGGCTGACGGGGGCACGGTGACGGCGAGCCGCGGAGGCCGCCCGCCGGTACCTGCGCACGACGATCACCGAGACGCGGGCCGACGGCTCGGGCGTGCGCTACGTCGCGTCGGGCCCGGGCGGCCTGGTGCGCCAGATGGCGCTGCGGGTGAGCTGGCAGGAGCTGGCCGCGGACCGTCGGCGGGGTACCTGACGGTGGCGGAGCACCTGGTCGAGCGCCCCCCGGCTGTTCGGCATCCCGCTGGACCCGCCGACGGTGCCGGCCCTGTGGTCGGCCCGCCGGTTCTCCGCCGCGCTGCGCGCCGAGCTGGCCGGGGTGCCACGGCCGGGACCGGGGTCGGACGGTCCGGCGGCGCCGACGACGTGGCTCCCGGACGGTCCGGTGGGCCCCGCGGATGGCCTGCCGTCGCCGCGATCCCCCCGCATCTCCCGCACTCTGTGGACCTAGGTCTCGGCCGGGCGCGGTGCATCCACGGCGAGGTGGCGGTCCCTGTCTCTGAGGCCACAGAAGGCGGATGGGGAGCCACAGCTTTCCCGATGGACACCTCAAGCACTCCGGCAACCACGCATCCCCGTCGGTCCGTACTCACCGACGCACGATGGCGCAGTGAGAACTCGGCACGATTCGGTCAACGGCCACGGGGACGAAGAGGTCAGGTCCGACGCCGTCGCTGTCCCGACAGGATCAGTGACTGCGGGCGCCTCGGCTGTGGAGCGGCCTGGCGCCCGCCGGTGGCCCCGTGTCGTCGCGTGGACGGCCGCCATGGCGGTTCTCCTCCTCGTCGGAGGGGGGTTCAGCGCCTCGACCGGGACCGCGTCGGACCGGGCACGCCACGAGGGTGGTGTGTCTACGATCCAGCCCGCGCGGACGGAGTCCGCCCCGGGGGGTCGGGCGGTGCCGGGTGCGAACCGGGGTCGCGGGCACGGAACGGCGGACTCACGCTCGACCAGCCCAGCGTCGTCGACCTCGGCACCGCCCACGGCGTCGGCGCCGCCTACGGCCTCGGCACCGCCTACGGCCTCGGCACCTTCCACCGCGCCGACCGCAGCATCCTCCGTCGTGCCGGCGCCTGCGGGCAGCGATCCCTCCCGGACGGTCACCCTTCTCCCTGAGTCTCCTGACTACCTGGCCAACCCCGGAACGGGATACCAGGGATGGACGCACGATTCGGGAGCGCTCCCGCAGTCGACGGAGTACCGGCGTGGCGAGCACCCGGCTCAGGGGGGCTTCGACTGGGCGACCCTCAACCCTGGCCCTGGCGTCTTCGACTGGGCTCCGATCGACACGTTCCTGGCCGAGTGTGCGGAGCGCGGGGAGCGAGGCTCGTTCCGGGTCTACACCATGAACGGTGCCCCCTACGGCACGCACCGTGTGCCACCGTGGGCCCTCGACCGGGGCGTCGTCATCCGCCAGACCGCCGAGCGAGAGCCGGACTACCGGGATCGCGACTACCAGCGCTACTGGGGAGACTTCGTCGACGCCCTGGCGAAGCGCTACGACGGTGACCCCCGCATCGCCTTCATCGACATCTCGGGTTACGGCCTGTTCAACGAGTGGCAGGCCAACGACCTGACCGATGCGTCTGACGAAGCCGGCCTCGCGGACTCGGTCGACTCCTCGACGCGCCGCCATCTGGTGCACATGTTCGTCGGTGGCTCAGGGGCGGCCCGAGTCGTGGAGCAGGACGGCGTGTCGGACGGAACTCTGCTCTATGCCCACCCGGGGTTCCGTACGACCCAGTTGCTCATGCCCTACGGCGGCATCTGGGCGAGCAGTCGCTACGTCGCGACGCACTACCCTCACGTCGGCTTCCGGAACGACGCGCTGTTCACCAGGCACGCCGACCTCGAGGTCCTGGCGCTCATGGGCTACGGGGTCACCGACATCTGGCGAACGGCACCCGTGGTGTTCGAAGCTGCAGGGCCGCCCCCGGCGGGGGCGGAGGCCGCCGCCGCGCAGACCCTTCGCGGGATGGGCGCCAGCTTCCTGCACGAGAACGCCGTGATGACGGACCGGAGCGCGCTCGAGCGCCTCGTGAGCCCGCTGGGTTACCGCTACCACCCCTCTCGCGTCAGCAGTCCGCCGTCCGTCAGCACGAGTGAGCGCCTCGATGTCGAGACGACGTGGACGAACACCGGGAACGCCCGCGCCTACCCGCGGATGGGGCAGGACTTCGTCCTCGCCTACGCACTCGCGGACGAGGCAGGCGCGGTCGTGGCCACGTGGCAGACGGACCACGGTGTGTCGGAGTGGTTGCCGCGAGACCAGCACGTCGTCCGGGACGCCTTGCCGCTGACCGGTGTGCCCGCGGGCACGTACGACCTCTTCCTCGGCGTTGCGCAGCGAAGCACGGACACCCGCATCGCGCTGCCCCTCGCGGACACGCGGCCGGACGGGTGGTACCCGGTGACGACGGTGTCGCTCCGAGGATGACCCGTGACCACTCCGCTGCCGACTCACCTGCCCGCTGGGTGGCCGGCGGGCGGCGCAGGCGAGCGAGGTCGCGAGCCCGCCCGCGATCGAGTGGTGTGGCGTCGTGATGACCCCCTGTGACGGCGCAGTCGGAACGTTCAGAACTGAACCGTTCCGCGCTGTCTCAGATTGACCTCCACCCCTGCGCCGCTTACCGTCACGGCGTCCCACGGACGCCCCCCGGGCGACGGATGTCTGAGAGGGCCCCTGCAGTGCACGCTCCGGGTGAGGAACCGACGTCAGAATCGGCGTCGGGTGACGAGCGTCCGCGCTCCCACCTCCGCCCGGTCAAGGCCCCGGTGCGACCCGCGCCCGTCGAGGGACCCGCCTGCGGGGGCTGCGGTCACGGCCGTACGGCCCACGAGCACTACCGGTCCGGCAGCGACTGCGCGCTCTGCACCTGCGCCAGGTTCCGCCGCGGCTGGTCGATCTTGCGCCGGCACCCACATCGGGCCGGTTGAGGGCTAACGCCGGCGCGTGGCCACCAGCAGGCCGGCCTCCGAGAGCAGCCCGGCCGCCCAGCCGCAGACGACGAAGACGTCGCCCTTGTGCACCCCGTGCTCCGCTGTCACCCGGAACAGCACCGGCCCGTCGTTGAGGTACTCGCCGGTGACCAGCAGGAAGGCGAAGACCGTGAGGATGCCGGCGACGACGGCGGCGAACAGCCAGCGGAGCACCGGACGACGGTAGCCGTCCGACTCGATGAACCGCGGTCTCGGCGCGGCTGTCAATCCACCGTGAGGAACTGACTGCACTCTGTGGCGATCATGCATGACGACGTCGACGATGGTCGAGTGACGAACGGGGGGCCGAGACACGAGGCGCCGGCCTCCTCCGACGGTTCCCAGGTGACCCCACCGGTGATCGCGCCAGGGGGCCGACGGCATCGGCACCGCGCGCACCGCTCGCGACTCCGCACGGTGCTCATCGCTCTCCTCGGCGTCCTCGTCGTCGGCGCCGGGCTGGTCATCGGGTTCGGGACGCAGCAGGTCGACACCGCAGCGGAGGACGTCGGGCGGGTCGGCGAGGCCTTCCCGCCGGAGGAGTCCCGCCCGGAGGCGCCGCCGGCCGTCGCCGCGGACGCGCTGACCTTCCTCGTCGTCGGCGTCGACCCCGAGGACGTCGACACGCGTGCCAGCAGGGCCGAAGCGGCCCTGCTGGTGCGCCTGACCGGCGACCGCCAACACCTCCAGGTCGTCTCCCTCCCCCTGGACACCTGGGTGGCGGGCCAGGAGGCGACGCTCGAGGCCGCGTTCGGCTCCGCGGGGCCGCAGGGCGCGGTCCAGGCCGTGGAGACGCTGACCGGCGTCCGCGTCGACCACTACGCCGAACTCGACTACTCCGGCTTCGTCACCGTCACCGACGCGCTGGGCGGCATCACCGTCGACGTCCCCGAGGCCTATCGCAACCGTGGCATCGACTTCGCCCCCGGGCCGCAGCGGATGGACGGTGCCGCGGCGGTTGCCTACGTCCGGGACGAGAGCGCCGCGACACGTCCGGGTGCGCCGGAGCGGCAGCAGCGGGTCGTGCAGGCGCTGTTCGCGCGCATCGGGGAGCTGGGGGCCTTCTCCGACCTGGGCCGGCTGACCGACCTGCTGGGCTCGGTCACGAGCGCCCTGCGCGTGGACGACTCGCTGGCCGACGAGGACCTCGTGGCGACGGCGTGGGACCTCCGCGGCGTGGCCGCGCCGGAGTTCGTGAGCGCACCGGTCGGCGGGTCCGGCGTCGAGGGCGGACAGCCGGTGCAGCACCTCGACGAGAACCGCGCCACCGCGCTGTGGGGCTATCTCCGCGACGACTCGCTGGCCGCGCACGTCGGCGAGTTCGGCTGACCGACGTGTCCCGCGCCCGCGGCCTCCGGTCGCTGTGGCTGACCGTGCCGATGTACGCGGTGCTGGTGCTCGTCGTCGTGCTGGACGTTCGGGCCGCCGTGTTCTGGGGGCGGGTGGGCGGCTCGCTGGGCACGCGGGTCGCGTTGGCGGCCGGCGTCATCGCGCTGCTGGCCGCGCTGCTGCTGGCTTTCGACGTCCGGCGGCAACTGCAGCTCGCCCGCGACCTGCGCCGCTGAGGGGCCGGTCTCTGGCCGGTGCGAGCAGCCCCGCCCGGCCTTGGCGATGAGCGGTACAGCATCGGTGGCCGGGGGGTGTTCGGAGGCGCGTCCCCGTTCGCCTCCGGCGGGGTTGATCGACCCGGCGCTGCCGCCGGTCCCGCGCGTGTCCTGCCAGTTGGCTCGAGACCTTCTAGGCTCGTCGCGCCCGCCTTCCCCGTGGGTCCTTCTGTCGTCGATGTGTGTTGTGGAGTGTGGATGGCGCCGGTCGAGCTGACGTGGGGGGCCGCCACCGTGACGGGGCAGCGCGAGGACAACCAGGACAGGTTCCTCGCCGAGCCGCCGGTCTTCGCCGTGGCCGACGGCATGGGCGGACACGCGGGTGGTGCCGCAGCCGCCGAGACGGTCGTGGAGGCGTTGCGCGCGCTGACCGGGTCGGAGACGACGACGGTGGAGAAGATCCGCCTCGCCTTGCTGCGGGCGGACGGTGAGATCCGTGCCTTCCGCGGACCGGACACCGCCGGTGCCGGGACGACAGTCGCCGGGGTTGCGCTCGTCGACGAGGGCGACGGCCCTCAGTGGGCGGTCTTCCACGTCGGGGACTCGCGCGTCTACCGGTGGCACGACGGGCAGCTCGAGCCGCTGACCACGGACCACTCGGTCGTGCAGGAGCTCATCGACGCCGGTTACATCTCCGACGAGAGCGCCGCCACGCACCCGCAGCGGCACATCATCACCCGCGCTCTGGGGGTGGGCGCGCGCAGCGAACCCGACGTCGCACTGCTGCCGATCGTGGCCGGTGAGCACTTCCTCGCCTGCTCCGACGGCCTGACCGGGGAGCTCGACGACGGCCGCCTGGCTCAGGCGATGGCGGCAGGTGTGAACCCCCACATCGCGCAAGCACTCACCTCCGAGGCTGAACACGTCGGCGCCCGTGACAACGTGACCGTCGTCGTCGTCGGTGGTCGACTCGCGACTGTCTGACGCTCCCGAGCTCCGAGGAAGCGGTGTGTGGGGGGACGACGCGTGCTGCGGCCCCTCGGGCGGCACCGCACCGTCGAGATGTGCGGTGTGCGCCCGTGTCGGAGACTCCTCGGGCGGAGCTCCGTCAATCAGTGGCCGACAGAGCGCCTCGGGCTGAGCGGCCCGCACGACTCTGCGAGGAGGCAAGGTCGATGCCTGAGGGATTCGAGCCACCATCCGTGCCGGATGTCTGCGCAGGAGCCGGCGAGCACCCTACGCAGGCAGTACCGCTCCACGACGACCTCGTCTACGACGTGGGCATGCACCTCGGCGAGGACACCGCCTTCTACCTCCGCAAGGGCTATCGCGTTCTCGCCTTCGAGGCGAACCCCGACCTCCTGTCGCACAACACGCGGCGCTTCTCGCAGGAGATCGACGCCGGCAGGCTCGAGATCCTCCACGGTGCGATCTCCGACAGCCCGGGGGACTCGGTCTCCTTCTACGTGCACCCGACCAAGACGGTGTGGGGTACCACGCAACCTCAGTGGGCAGAGCGGAACGCGAACCGCGGGGAGAGTGTCCGCGTCGAGGTGCCGCGAGTCGATCTCTCGGCGGTCATCCGCTCACACGGGATGCCCTGGTACATGAAGATCGACATCGAGGGCGCCGACCTCTTCTGTCTCGAGGTGCTCAAGGGCTTCTCGCCGAAGCCCGCCTTCGTGTCCATCGAGTCCGAGAAGGAGAACTGGTCGCGACTCGTGCAGGAGATCGACCTCCTGGCTGATCTCGGCTTCGACCAGTTCGCTGCGGTCCAGCAGGAGGGCGTGCACCGCCGACTGCGCCAGTTCCGAGGGCGGACGCGCAGCGGTGCAGCCTTCGTGCACGACTTCGAGGAACACTCCTCCGGGCCGTTCGGCGCCGACCTGCAGGGATGGGTGGACCGTCCCGAGGTGCTCCGCAGGTACGCGCGCGTCTTCGCCGAGTACAGGCTCCTCGGCGACGAGTCGCTGCTCCAGCGCACGCGCATCGGGTTCGTCGCACTGAAGGCCATCTCGCGAGTAGTCAGACGGCCGCTGCCCGGGTGGTACGACACCCATGCCGCTCGCAGCGACGTCGTCCAGTTGACGTCAGCGGAGTAGCGCGTCGTAGACGTGTTGGACCTCGTTCGCCACGCGGTCGATCCGGAAACCTCGTTCATAGACCTCCCGGCTGCGCGCGCCGAGGGTCTCGAGAGTGGTTCGCTCTCGCCAGGCCGAGCTGATGATCGCAGCGATCCCTCGAGGTGATTCGTCGGCGCCGTACAGCCACCCGTTCTGACCTGCGGTGACGACATCTCGGAGACTGCCGACATCGGGGGCTGCAACGGGCACGCCGGCGGCGCAGGCCTCGATCACCGACAGTGGGAGGCCCTCCTGGCGGGAGGTCAGCAGAAAGAGATCGCACTCGGCCAAGGCTGCGACTGCGTGCCGATCGGCTCCCGTGAACCTCACTCGGGCCTCCAGTCCCTTCCTGGCCACCAGTCCTCGGGCGTGTCCGAGGAGGGGGCCATCCCCGATCCAGCGCCC
The DNA here is from genome assembly GCF_048569675.1 of Geodermatophilus sp. CPCC 206100. NCBI lineage: Bacteria > Bacillati > Actinomycetota > Actinomycetes > Geodermatophilales > Geodermatophilaceae > Geodermatophilus > Geodermatophilus sp. CPCC 206100. The sequence continues at coordinate 17,918 of NZ_JAQISV010000051.1, read as the reverse complement.
TCGTGCGGGAACTCCCTGCTCGCAGAGTTCCTGGACGATCTCCACGAATCTCGCGGGGTTCTTGTTCTCGTCCACGCGGGCGATGTTGAGGAGGTTCAGGGCGTCCCCGGGAGGCGTTCCGCGAGACCGTCGGAAGCCGTGGTCGCGCACGCCGTTCCGCACGACGAAGACTCGGCCGGAGGGGCGCTTGTACTCGTCGATGAGCATGCTCGCGACACCTCCGCCGACCGCGATCAGTGCCTGTCCGCGAAAGGAGAGAAACCGCCGACTCGCAGGCGTGAAGATCGCATGGACGTGCTCTACGTGAGCCAGGGGACGCCTCCCTCTCGCCAACCACGTCGCGGCGGACACCCCTCGTTGGTGCGTGTGGACGACGCTCCACGGGCGGTGACGGAGGAGGGGGCGGATGGCCAGTAGTGCGCGCGGTAGCGGCAGGTGGCGTCCGGGGAGGTCGAAGCGCTCGATGTCCGGGTGGAGTTCCGTCCACAGTTCGCCCGGCCCGGCGGCGACGGCGACACTGTGCCCTCTGGCGACCTGCTCGTTGGCGAGGTCCACGAGCACGAGTTGCGACCCACCGAGTTCGAGGTTGTCGGTGATGTGCAGGATGTCGAGCGGTCGAAAGTGCACGTGCTGCTGTCCCGCCTTCTCGGTGCGCTCCTCGACCAGCCGAGCGGTCAGGCCGCTGAGTGCGCCACCCAGGAGCAACCGGTCGAGCGGTGTCTGTGTGGTGGGTCGGGGTGCAGATGTCGCTGCGCATGGTGCCACCGGTCGGGGGGTTGCCTCCCGTCGAGTGCGGTCGTCTGCACCGATGGGGGGAGACGGCGCCCTGACGTCCTGGTGATCGCGGGAGCACCCATCGGTCCCAGCGCGCGTGGACGGGCCACCGCCCGTGCGCCGGAGAGTGGAGTGGTGCGCACGATGTCCCGCGGAGGAGCCCGCATCACCCGACTCCTCAGATGGAGGCATGCGTCATCACGTCCATCGCAGGCGGGATCTGCCTCGGGGATACCGTCGACTCCGGCTACGAACGGATCGGACGCCCACTGTGCGTGGAGCGGTCCGCCGAGTCCGGGTCAGGGGCTTCGCTGCGTCGAGAGCCGGCGAGACCAAGAATCGTCATGCGGTCAAGAGAGGGGGACATCTGTGCAGCGCCCGGACATCGCCGTGGTCATCCCGACGCGAGGGCGTCCCGACGTCGTCAAGCGGGCGGTGTTCAGCGTGCTCTCGCAGACCTTGATGCCGACCGAGGTGTGGGTCGTCATCGACGGCCCGGACCCGGCTACCGCGGAGGCGCTCGGCGCAGGGGGAGACGACCGGGTGCACGTGCTCGCGCTGGACACCAACCGTGGTGCCTCGGCGGCTCGGAATGCAGGGGTCGCGGCGGCACGCAGCGAGTGGGTCGCATTCCTCGACGACGACGACGAGTGGCTGCCCGAGAAGTTGGAGCGCCAGTGGGCGGTCGTCCAGCGCTGTGCGGCCAGGGACCACACCCTCTTCGCGACCGCGGTCGAGTGGCGGGTGGATGAGTCGTCGCAGGTCTACCCGCGTCGCGCCATCTCCCCCCATGAGCGTGTCGCCGACTACCTCTTCGTGCGGACCCAGCCAGGCGAGGGGATGCTCGCCGTCCCGACGCTCATGCTCAAGCGCGCCTTGGCAGCGGCCCATCCCCTTCCTCAGGGCCTGCCAACCCATGAGGAGTTCGACTGGTTCCTGCAGTTGGAGGCGGCTGGCGCGGGCTTCGAGGTCCTGCTCGACCCTGTCGTCATCGTCCACGCTCCGAGCAGCAGGATCTCGGTGTCGACGACGTCGACGTGGCACATGTCCCTCGGGTGGGCCCTTCTCCGTCGGAAGGAGTTGGGGAAGCGGGCCTTCGGCGCGTTCTGTCTGACCGAGGTGGCTCGGAGCGCCAAGCGGGAAGGGGGGCTGGCCCTGCTCGTGGGAATTCTGGCCATGGCCCGGACGGGCACCGTCCGGCCCTTCGAAGTCGCCCGCTTCTTCGCCATCTGGTTCGTGCCGGACGCGCTGCGGCGCCGGGCCGACCTCGGGCTGGGGCGCCTCCGGCGTCGACCTGCCACTCGCGGTGCTCGGTGAGCCGACCCGACCGCAGTTCGGCCGCGGGACAGTCACCTCGTCGGTGTCGCAGCAGCACGTCGATCGGCGGCTCCGGCGGCCGTGATCTCGGACCGCAGGAGGACCCTGACCGTGGCTAGTCGGTCGGGGACGCTCTGGCGTCTCACGCTGGGAATCGGAGACTCGGCGCTGCCCAGCGTCGGCAACCTCGGCATCAGTGTCGTGGCTGCGCACTCGATGACCATCCCTGGATTCGGTGCCTTCACCACGATCCTGCTCCTGCTGATCCTGGCGGTCGGGCTCTCGAGAGCTGCACATGGTGACGTCCTCGTCCTCAGAGCTGCTGAGTCACCGGACGTCCGAGCGAGGGACCGGCGCGACTCGACCACCTCTGTGCTGGTCCTGGGTGCGTGCGTCGGGGTCCTGACCATGCTCTGCGGACTGGCGCTGAGACAGAGCGGGGGCGATGGCGACTGGGTGGCAGTGGTCGTGGCCGGGGGTGCGGTTCTGCCGGTGGTCCTGCTCCAGGACCACTATCGATGGATCGCGTACGCGCAGGGTCGTATAGCGGACTCACTACTGAACAACCTCTGCTGGGTCGCAACGGGGATCGCGGGCATGCTGGTCGTCCTGCAGGCGCAGGACGGCCCGATGGGCGCGCACGTCGGAGTCCTGGTGTGGGGACTCGCTGCCGTCCCTGCGGTGGTCGTCGGAGCATGTCGTGCGCACTGTCCGCCGCGCCCGGGCCGCCCAGGCAGGTGGCTCAGCGACAACCGGCGGCTGGCGTTCGCGTTGGTCCAGGACTTCGGGCTGCTCCAGGCGTCGGCTCAGGGGGCCCTGGTGCTCCTGGCGGCTCTCACGTCGACGACCGATCTGGCCTACCTGCGCAAGGCACAGATCTGGATGGGGCCGGTGACGATGGTGACCACTGGCCTCCTGTCGACGCTGCAGTCGCTGCTCGCCCGCAGGCATGGCGGGAAGCCCGTTGACGTAGCCCGCCTGGCCGGCACCATCGCGGCTGTCGCGACGGTCGGAGCACTCCTGTACGGGAGCGCCGTCTTCCTGTTGCCGGCGAACTGGGCGGGGCTGCTCGCCGGCGAGGGATGGGAGCAGGCGCGCCCGTTCGTCTGGCCCCTGGCTGTGCAGTTGGCCGGCGGTATAGCGGGCGGTTGCCTGGGCATAGCGCTGCGGGTGCTCGGTGAGGTGCAGCGCCAGGTGCGCTTCCGGTACCTGATCGCACCCCTGTCTCTCGCCCTGGTGGCGGTGGCGGCCGGTGTCAGTGGAGCACTCGCCGCAGTCTGGGCGCTGGCGGCGATCTCCGTCGCGACCGCCGTCCTGTGGTTGCTCCTCCTGGCCCGAGTGGTCGGGACGAGCCTCCGTGGAGGCGCTCGGAGCCCCCGCGAGTCGACGCTGGAGCGGTCGTAGTGGCGGCGGCCGGCTCCTCCAAGCAGCCCGTCGAGAGGACGTCTGAGTTCCTCTTCGCCGCCTACCTCACCGCTGTGGCGGCCACGCCCTATCCGGGCAGCTACTGGACTCTGCTCGTGCTCTCTGCGGCGGTTCTGTGCCAAGCCGCTTCGACTGATGCGCCGATGTACGTCAGCCGTTCCCTCATCGTCGTGTTGGGCTGGTTCTCCGCGTCGGTCCTGTGGTCGATCGCGCCATCGTTGACCGCGCGCAACACGTTCCTCACGGTTCTCATCACCGTCGCTGCCGCTGTCATGACCCGGGTGGTCGGGGCCCGCGGCTCCCTTCGTGCACTGATGTCGGCCGGGAAGGCCCTCCTCGTGCTGAGTTGGGCGGTCTACTGGGTGGCGCCCCAGATCGGCCGAACTCAGGACGTGTATCAGACCGGCGCCTTCGAAGGGGTCTTCGTCCAGCGCAACGTCGCCGCCTTCTTCTGCGTCATCCTCGTCATCACCTTCTTCGTGGCGGCGACCGACGCCGCCTCCACCGGCGAGCGCTGGCGGCACGTGACGTGGGCTCTCCTAGCGCTCGGGACGTTGCTCTCCACCCAGAGCGGCACCGGCCTGGCTGTCGTTCTCGTGTCGTCCGCAACGACGTTGGCTCTCATCGTCGCTTCGCGGGCCAAGACGGCTGGTCGGCGCCGCTTCCTGGTCGGAGGGGCGCTCATCCCGCCGGCCGCGCTCGCCCTGTGGCTGCCGTTCAACCTCGATGTCGTCAGCCAACTGTTCGGCCGGGACCCGACTCTGACCGGGCGCAGCGTCATCTGGGCCATCGTCGAGCGCTACGTGGCCGAGTCCCCGTGGTTCGGACACGGTTTCGGTGCCCTGTGGGTGGGTGGTGTGCCGCTGACCGACACGATGTGGGTCCAGGCCGGGTTCCCCTTCTACCACGCGCACAGTGCGTACCTGGATCACCTGGCGCAGGTGGGGATCGTCGGGCTGGTCCTCGTTCTCCTGCTCCTGATCGGGGCCACCGGGCGGGCCGCCCACCAGGTGGTGGGATCGGCCAGCGTCCTGGCGATGTGGCCGGCCGGTGTCTCGATGTGCCTGCTGTTCTACGCGATCGACGAGCAGTCGTTCGCATCGCAGTTCGGCTGGGTCCTCGTGGTCATGGTGTCGACGATGGTCGCGGCCGAAGCAACCGGCGGAAGTGAACCGGGGACCCGAGCAGAGCCCAGGGCAGGCGAACCCAGAGCGGCATCCGGCCGGTCATCCGCTGGCGCGATCCCTGGCCGGCGAGCCATGCGAGCGAGGGGTGTCCGCGTCCGCGACCGTAGGCAGCCCCGAGACGAGCGGATCGCGGCCGGGAGATGAGGAACTTCGTGATCGACGTCGTCGATGTCGGCCCGTTTCGTGTGGTCGACGCGCGCAGGGATGAACTCACGCGCGACCTGGTGCAGGCATGGGTGCGCCGGGCCGCCCCGATCCGGGTGTTCTCCCTGCACGTGGGGGGCCTGAACCTGCGCCGAGATGCGGCCTTCGTCGACGCCGTGAACCAGGCGGAATGGCTCTGTGCCGACGGTGCGGCCGTGGTGCTCGTGGCGCGTTTGGCCGGCTCGAATCGGATCGAGCGGGCGCCCACGACCGACCTCGCGCACGCGGTCCTGCGGGAACTGCGGTCCGTCGCTGGTAGGACGGTGACCTTCGGCGTCATCGGTGGCCCTGAGGGCCTGGCCGACCGTGCAGCTGAGCGCCTGACGGAGTTTCACGACGCACGATGCGTCGTGTCGAGCCACGGGTACCGATCGAACTGGCAACCCGTGCTGGACGTGCTGGCCCAGGAGCAGCCCGACGTCGTCTTCGTCGGGATGGGGATGCCCAAGGAGGCACTGTGGGTCACCGAGAACCTGCCGTCGTTGCCTCCCAGCCTCTATCTGACCTGCGGAGGTTGGTTCGGGTTCCTCGTGGGGGACGAGTCACGAGCGCCAGCGGCGGTGCAACGCTTCGGAGGCGAGTGGCTGTGGCGCGCCGCGCAGTCCCCTCGTCTGTTGCCCAGGTACGCCCGAGGCGTGGTCACCACGATCGGACTGCTGCCGGGCGCCGTGGGAGCGCGTCGGAGAACCAAGAAGGCTCGAGTCCGATGACGGTGTGGTCGTGATGTGTTCCGTGTGCGGCAGGCGATGCCTCCACGTCGTCCAGGAGACGGCGCAGGGCGGAGAACGGGGATGGTCGTGGATCTGAGAAGTGTCTTCACCGCGCTTCGAGTCAGGTGGTGGATGGTCGGTCTCGGCCTCGCAGTCGGCGTGGTGTCCGCCGTCGTCGTGAGTCTGGCGGCGACCCGCCAGTACACGACGGACATGCAGTTCTTCGTCAGCACGACCGACTCCGGCTCCACGACGGAGGTCTTCCAGGGAAGTCAGTTCGCGCAGCAACGCGTGGCGTCTTACTCGGAGTTGCTGCAGGGGGACCTGCTGGCAGGGCGCATCGTGGATGAACTCGACCTGGACGAGACGACGGAGTCGTTGCGGAGCCGAATCGAGGCGGCGCCTGTGCCGGAGACGGTGCTGATCGAGGCGTCCGTGACGGACGAGTCGGCAGAACAGGCGCAGCGCATCGCCGAGACCCTGGCGGCGCAGTTCGTCGACCTCGTCGAGGAGCTCGAGACTCCCGCCAACGCGACGGAGTCCACGGTTCGAGTCGCGCTCACCGACAGCCCCGGCATACCCGCCCGTCCCAGCGAGCCCAACCCGCTGCGCAACATCGCTCTGGGTCTGGCGTGCGGGCTCTTGGCGGGTGCCCTCGCGGCAGTTGGTCGCGAGTACTTCGATCGTTCGGTCAAGCAGCCGGACGAGGTCGTGGCGCTGACCGGCGTTCCGGTCATCGGCACCGTGCTCCGCAGCGAGGCGCTCGAGAAGAACCAGACCATCGATCGCATGGGCGAGGGGCGAGGCGTCGAGGACTACCGCCAGCTGCGCACGAATCTGCAGTTCCTCGACGTCGATGAACCTCCGAAGGTCATCATGATCTCGAGCGCCATGCCGTCGGAGGGCAAGACCACGGCGGTCGTCAATCTCGCGCTCGCACTCGCCGATTCGGGACGCCGGGTCACCGTCATCGAGGCGGACCTGCGCAGGCCCAAGGTCACGCGTTACCTGGGTCTCGTGGGCGATGTGGGCCTCACGAACATCCTCGCCGGCACTGCGGACCTCGAGGACGTGGTGCAGCGGTACGGGGACAGGGACCTGCGAGTGGTGGCCTCCGGACCCATGCCCCCGAACCCCGGTGAAGTGCTGGCCTCCAGCCACATGCTGTCCTTGCTGGACAAACTCCGGGGCGACAACGACTTCGTGCTCGTCGACGCGCCGCCACTCCTGCCGGTCGCAGACACATCCGGCCTGGCCGTGTCGATGGACGCTGTGCTGCTGTCCGTTCGCTACGGGAGCACTCGAAAGGACCAGTTGCAGCAGGCCGCCGCCACTCTCGACCGTGTCGGCGCGAGACATCTCGGAGTCATCCTCAGCATGGTCCCTCCGAAGACAGAACTCGCGTCTGCCTATGGATACGGACCGGCCTACGGCCAGGGGCGCCACTCTGCGGCAGGTCCGTCAAGGTGAGTCATGTCATGGCCTCGAGGGCGAGTCGGCCCCCAGGCGAGCCTGGTGAGTCTCGTGGTGTGTCCGGTAGCTTTCTCGTGACCGGTAGAACCACTGAGTTCCTGGTCGTCTGATCGCTCATCGAGGTACGGGGCCTCGATGTCTCTGCGGGGGTCTCCTATTTCCATGCTCGAGGAGCGTGACGGTTCAGTCCGTCACGCTGCGCAGCGGCAGGCTTTCTCTGCGCGTTTTCCGGCCTCCCGCCTGCGGGGCGAGGGCACCGTGGCGCGGCGCGCGTGGCGGCGTGAGTACGTCCGTCGCATCGTGGGCGTGGATGCTCTGTGCGCGCTCGTCGCTGGAGCCGTCGGCTATGTGGTCCGGTTCGGCCCGCCCGGCGTCGCCACCGAGGACGTCTCCCTCGCCGTCGCTCTCGCACTGCCCGTCATCTGGGTCGCGGCGATGCTGGTTGCCCGGACCTACGAGGAGCGCTATCTCTGGGTGGGTCCCGAGGAGTTCCGCAGGGTCCTCTCCGCGGCCGCCCTCCTGCTCGCGACCGTCGGGACCGTCTCGTGGGCCTTCAAGCTCGAGGTCGCACGGGGCTTCGTGGTCCTGGCCCTCCCCATGGCGGCCATGCTCACGCTGCTCCAGCGGTTCACGCAGCGGCGGTGGCTGCATCGTCAGCACAGGCACGGGCGTTTCCAGCAGACCACGCTCCTCGTGGGACACCGCGCAGGCGTGGAGGCCCTCCACGCCCAGATCGACCGGGACGCCCATCACGGGTACCGCGTGATCGGTTGCGCTCTGCCGCGGGCGGATGGCGCGGACGCCGAGGTCTTCGACGGTTTGCCCGTGCTCGGTGGCTTCGACGAGCTGGTGGACCTGGTCCACCGCTACGAGGTGGACACCGTCGCGGTCCTGCCATCGCCCGAGCTGGACGGACCCGCCCTCCGCCGGCTCGGGTGGGGCCTCGAGGACACCCGCGCAGAGTTGTTGCTGGCGCCGGCCGTGACGGAGGTCGTCGGGCCTCGAGTGAGCATCCGTCCCGTTGCGGGACTCCCTCTCCTGCACGTCGAGCGACCGGAACTGACTGGTGTGCGACGGCTGACCAAGGAGGCCTTCGACGCCGGCAGTGCGGCGATCGGGATCCTGTTCCTCGCCCCTGTCCTCGTGACCATTGCGTCGATCATCAAGCTCACCAGCCGCGGACCGGTGTTCTTCAAGCAGGAGCGGGTCGGCCGGGACGGTCGGACCTTCTCGATGCTGAAGTTCCGCAGCATGGTCGTCGGGGCCGACAGGATGGTCGAGGACCTCGCCGATCGGAGTGATGGGAACGGGGTCCTCTTCAAGAAGAAGGACGACCCGCGAGTCACCGCGATCGGCAGGATCCTCCGGCGGTACTCCCTGGACGAGCTGCCCCAGCTCATCAACGTCGTCCGTGGCGAGATGTCCCTCGTCGGCCCGCGACCCCCGTTGCAGACCGAGGTCGATCAGTACGGCTTCGACATGCACCGGCGCTTCCTCGTGAAGCCGGGTCTGACCGGTCTCTGGCAGGTCAGCGGTCGGTCGGACCTCTCCTGGGACGATTCGGTCCGCATCGACGTCCGATACGTCGAGAACTGGTCGCTGACGTTCGACTTCATGATCCTGTGGAAGACCGCAGGCGCCGTCCTCCGTGGAGCCGGCGCGTACTGAGCAGCGACAATGGCCTGGTGGCCCGTCGTAGGTCTGGTCAGGACGTGTTCACCGTTCTGCTGGTGTGCACCGGGAACATCTGTCGGTCGGCTCTGGCCGAGCGACTGGGCCGTGCGTACCTCGACGAGGTCATGCTCGACGACTCCCACCTCGTTCGCTTGAGCAGTGCCGGGGTGCACGCGGTGGTGGATTCTGCGATGCACCCGTTCAGCGCGCTCGTCCTGCGCGGTCTGGGTGGGGATTCCGAGGGCTTCCGCGCCCGGCAGTTCGTCGGCGACATGGCCGCTCAGGCCGATCTGACGCTCACCATGACGCGTCGACACCGTCGCGAGGTGCTCGAGAGCGCCCCCCGGTCGTTCGCGCGGACGTTCACCCTCCGCGAGGCCGCCGACCTCGCTCGACTCGTCGAGAAGGGGCCGAGGATCGGCGGGGACGGACTCGCGGAGCGGGCTCACAGGTACGTCCGCGAGCTCGCTGCGGCTCGGTCGCGCAGGAAGAGCGGGGTCGAGGACGACATCCGAGATCCGATCGGCCTCAGTCTCCAGGTCCACGAGGAGGTGGGCGAGGAGATCGCCGTGGCCTTGCTCGGGGTCCTCGGGGGGATCGCGGCCTTGCGTGCCGATGCTGTCCCATCCCGAGGTCGGAGAGCGCTGACGTCGGCCCGTCGCACCTGACCGTGCGGCCGTCAGACGGGTTCGGGCGTCCGCAGCTCACTCCGGACGCTGGTGAAGAGAACGTCTGCGAGCGGGCGCAGGGCCGTGGCCACCCTGACCGCGACGGAGTCGTGCATCGCAGCGGTCTTGCCCACGGGATCAGGTGTGTCGTCCTGGTCGGACGTGGTCCGTCCCGCTCGGGCCACGTCGAGGCGACGACCGAGCTCCCTGGCTCGTGAGGTGAGGGGCATGAGGGCGAGCCCCGTCCGGTCGGCGTGCGAGAGCAGAGCGGCAGCCTCCGTCAGCGTGAAGGTCCGACGCAGACCCCGCGGCACCGCCCTGAGCACCGCACTGCGCTGATCGCGCGTCATGGTGAACACCAGGTCGGCATCCTCGGCCAGCTCGGACGAGAAGGGGCGCGACCGGAAGACCGGGTGGGGAGCCTCGTGACGGCGGAGGGCCTCCGCAGCGTGCGGATCCATCTCACGTCCCGGCACAGCGGCCAGGCCGGCACTGGAGATGTCGACCACAGCCAGTTCGGGGCTGTTCGCCAGCGACTCCCGCGCCCATGCGAGGGCCAGGCCCTCGGCGAGCGGAGAACGACAGAGGTTGCCCGTGCAGACGAACAGGATGCGCACGTCACGACGCTAGAGGCGTGCCCTGGCGATCGAGGCCCTTGCGCGGACCGAGTGACCCGAGCGGGTGAGGCGGACCCGTGGCCGGCGGTCAGGAGCGGGACGAACCGGGCCGCATGGTCGGACGCAGCCCACCACGGACGTGTTCGAGCCGCGTGTGCAGGACCGTCAGGGCGGCCGCAGCCAGGACAGGACCGTGCTCACCGAGCCAGATGTCCACGGACAGCCACGTCGACCCGATCAGGAAGTCCACGGCTGCATCTTCCGTCGTGTCCAAGGGCTCGGCGCGCGTGGCTGTGCCCACGTGGCTGCCGTGAGCGGTGAGCCCAGTGGAAGGGCAGCGCTCAGCGGGGGACGTCGGGAAGGGCCTGGTCGGCGAACTCGGCGGCGTTCTGGGACAGCGAGTCGTTCTGCAGGTAGGTCCACATGCGCTCGCACGTGACGTCGTCGAGGTAGACGACGCTGGCCGGCCCCTCCATGCCGGTCCCGAGAACCGGCGCGGTGAAGAAGTCCACGTTCTCCGGGTTCAGGCCGCGCAGCGAGTAGGCCAGGGACAGCATGTCGCCGTTGCCCAGCCCCTCGTCGACGGCGACCGCACTGGTGACGGCCCGCAGGGCGGCGTCCATCCGGCCGGGGTCGCTGAACGTGTCGGAGCTGAACAACTGGCCGAACAGCGCCTGCAGGTACTGCTGCTGCCGGCGCACCCGGTCGAAGTCGCCACCCGGGAGGCCGTAGCGCTGGCCGAGGTACCACCGCGCCTCGTCGCCGTCGAGGTGGTTGACGCCGGCCGGGAAGGAGTACGGGCCGTTGCTCGTCGTGGCCGCGACCACGACGTCAACCCCGCCGAGGTCGTCGGTGACCTGGACGATCCCCTGGAAGTCGATGGCGACGTAGTGGTCGATCCGGACGCCGGTGAGCTGCTCGACGGTCTGGATGAGCAGCGTCGGTCCGCCGAGGGCGTACGCGGCGTTGATCTTGTCGCGGCCGTGGCCGGGGATGTCCACCCACGAGTCCCGCGGGATGGAGACCAGCTGCGCGTGCTCCCGGTCCGCCGAGAAGCGGGCGATCATGATCGCGTCGGAGCGGCCGCCCGTGGCCACGCCGTCGTCGGCCGTCGCCCGGGTGTCGGAGCCGACGAGGAGGAACGTGGCCGGCTCGGCGCTCGCCTCCTGCGCGGGGGTGGCCGGCGCCGGTCGAGACCCGTCCTCGAGTCCGTGGAAGACGTCGGAGACGCGGGTGATGTTGCCGGCGTACCGCTCGGTGAGGAACCAGAGGCTGCCGCCGGCCAGCAGGGCGAGCACGAGCCCGAGGACCCCCAGGCTGATCAGCGCCTTGCGCAGCGTGCGGCGCCGTCGGGGGAGCGGCGGAGCCGCGTCGTCGGCCTGCTCGTCCGGCCCCGCCGTCGTGATCGCGCTCATCGGTCCCCCGTCCACCTGCCCGTGCGGCCGAACGTAGGGACGGCGACGTGCGGGGACGAGCCCCTGCTACCCGCAGGGGTGAGCTGTCCGCCCAGGTGACGAGGGGGTACGGGGCGAGGGCAGGGCGGGCGTCGGCGCCGGGGACGAGAGGGCCGGCTCCGGCTCCCTGCGGTCGGCCAGGCGGATGCCCCGGCCGACGACCAGGGCCCCGGCCAGCGCGAGGAGGCACCACGCCGCCACGGCCAGCAGGATCCCGGTCACGAGGTCAGTACACCGGGTCGACCTGTGACCTGGCTGTCCCCAATCCGGGGGACCTGTGACACGGAGGGGTTGCCAGGCGTTCCGTCGCAGGCTGTGCGACTTCCGTCGCGGTGCGAGTACGGGGCAGGATGGGGTCGTGCCCACCCCGCTCCGCACTCGACCGCGCGCGACCGCGCGCGGTCACTGGCACCGGTTTCGCTGGGTCGGCGAGGACGCGTTCAGCTCCGCCAGCCTCTACGCCTGCCGCTGCGGTGTCGTCCGTCCCGGTCTCTGACCTCGGTCGGGTTGACGGATCCCCTCAAATTGTGGGATGGCTCGGGCGCCGTCCCCGCCCGTAACCTGCGACTTCCGGCATCGGCGCCGGGAAGTGTCCCGGGAGTGGGGAGTCCATGAGGATCTCGGTCATCGGCTGTGGCTACCTCGGTGCCGTGCACGCGGCGTCGATGGTCGAGCTCGGCCACGAGGTCGTCGGCATCGACGTCGACGCCGCGAAGGTGACGGCGCTGTGCCACGCCACCACGCCGTTCTACGAGCCCGGCTTCGACGAGCTGCTCGCCCGCTCCCTGGCCACCGGCCGGCTGGACTTCAGCACCGACATCGCCGACGCCGCCGGCGCGACCGTCCACTTCCTCTGTGTCGGCACCCCGCAGAAGCACGGTGAGTACGCCGCCGACCTGCGCTACGTCGACGCGGCCGCCGAGTCGCTGCTCCAGGTGCTCGAGCCCGGGGACCTCGTCGTCGGCAAGTCCACGGTGCCCGTGGGGACGGCGGCGCGGCTGGCGGAGATGGTGGGGGAGAAGGTCCCCGACGCGCTGCTGGCGTGGAACCCGGAGTTCCTGCGCGAGGGCTTCGCCGTGCACGACACGCTGCACCCGGACCGGCTGGTGTACGGCCTGCCCGAGGCGCCGGCCGGGGAGACCGCCGAGCGGCTGCTGGACGAGGTGTACGCCCCGATCGTGGCCCGCGGGACGCCGAAGGTGACCACCGACTACGCGACCGCGGAGATGGTGAAGACCGCGGCCAACTCGTTCCTGGCCACGAAGATCAGCTTCATCAACGCGATGGCCGAGCTGTGCGAGGCCACCGGCGCGGACGTGAAGCTGCTGGCCGACGCGATCGGCTACGACGACCGGATCGGGCGCAAGTTCCTCAACGCCGGCCTGGGGTTCGGCGGGGGCTGCCTGCCCAAGGACATCCGGGCGTTCATGGCGCGGGCCGGGGAGCTGGGTGCCGATCAGGCGCTGACGTTCCTGCGCGAGGTGGACAACATCAACATGCGCCGGCGGATCCGGATGGTGGAGCTGGCCCGCGAGGTCTGCGACGGGTCGCTGCTGGGCAAGCGGGTGGCGGTGCTGGGGGCGGCGTTCAAGCCCGACTCCGACGACATCCGGGACAGCCCGGCGCTCAACGTGGCCGCGCAGCTGCAGCTGCAGGGCGCCGTCGTCCGCGTCACCGACCCGGCCGCCATCGCCAACTCGCAGCGGGAGTGGCCGCACCTGGACTACGCGGCGACGCCCGAGGAGGCCGCCGAGCGGGCCGACCTGGTCCTCCTGCTCACCGAGTGGCAGCAGTACCGCGACCTCGACCCGGTCGCCTTCGGCAAGGTCGTGGCCCGGAAGCGCGTGCTGGACGGCCGCAACGCCCTCGACCGCGAGGCCTGGACCGCGGCCGGCTGGAGCTACCGGGCACTCGGCCGCCGCGCGGGCTGAGTCCCAGGTCACGTTCCCGGGTGGTACCGACCGGCACGCCCCCTGCCGATGTCGGAGGCGTGGGGATCCTGGTGGCTGTCGTGACCGTGTGGGCTGTGCTGGCCGTGCTCCTGGCCGTCGTGCTCGGCCGCGGCATCCGGCTGGCCGACGTCCGCTCCGGCGTCGACGCACCCCTGACGACCGCGGCCCTCGGCACCGCCCGCTCCTGAGCCGTCACCCGGTCGGGTGACCAGGGGTCACGGCGGGCGGCGCTGCTGCCGATGACGAACCCGTGTGGTTCTGGATCATCGGGGGACTGATCGTCTGGGCGCTCGTCGCGCTCGCCGTGGGAGTGGTCGTCGGCCGCGGGATCCGCCTGGCCGACGCCCGCGCCGGCCTGGCGCCGGCCGGCGCGGTCGAGCCGCGCACCGCCCGCCGCCGGATCCCCCTCCCGCCGCTCGGCGTCGGGCTCGCCGCCGCCGCGGTCCTCCTCGAGGCCACCGGCTACGTCACCCACCTCACCGGCGCCAGCGGCACGGCCGCCCGCGTCCTCTCGATGGACGCCCCCTACTCGATGCCGCGCGCCTTCGTCGCCGCGCTCTTCGCCGCGGCCGCCGTGGCCGCTCTCGCCGGCGCCGCCCGCATCCCCGGCCGCCGCACCTGGTGGGCCGCCGTCGGCGTCGTCGCCGGCGCGATCGCGCTGGTCAAGGCGGGCAGCACCGTGCACGCCGAGGGCATGAGCCGGCTCTCCGGCGCGATCGGCCCGATCAATGCCACCGTGGTCAGCGCCGCGATCGCCGGCGGCGCGCTCGCCGTCCTCGCCTTCGTCAGCCGGGCCGAGCGCCGCGACCGGCGCCGCGTGCTCGGCTGCCTCGCGGCCTACGCCCTCGCCTCCGTCGGCCTCTCGGCGGTCTCGACCGTCGTCGCCGAGCAGTGGGTCCTGCCCGCGACCTTCCTCGAGGAGTCGATGGAGGCCCTCGCCGGCGTCGCCTTCCTCGTCGCCGTCCTCGTCGGCGTCGCGCCGCGCCTGGTGCTGCCCGCCTCGTGGCGGCTGCGCCGGGTGGCGGACGAGGCCACTCTCGACGTCCCCGAGCGGCTGCCCGGGATCGCCCGCGGCTGACCTCGCGGGGGTGTGAGGTCGGTGACACCATCGTCGGGGAGTAGTTGAGCTCCGCAACCCCGCCTACCGTCGGGGTGGAGCGACGGCGCTCTCCCGACGAGAGGTCCGGCCAGGACCAGTGAGGGGGTGCCCCGTGCGCCTGCCCGCCGAGGACGTCACCGGCACGTGGTGCTGCGAGCTCGAGCTCTCCGGGAACGCTCCGCCGCGGGCGGTCACCCCGTCGTCCGGGCAGCACGAGGCGCGGGTCCTCGTCCGGTTGCACGGCGAGCCGCTGGGCTACCTGGAGGCGCCGCTGCCGGCCATGGGCCTGGACGTCGACGCCGTCGTGCGCCGCGCCGCCGCGGAGTTCGCCCCGCGCATCGCCGCCCACCTCGCCGAGGAGTCGCTCCCGGTGCAGGAGCGCCCCGCCGCCGCGGGCGAGGGCTGCCCGAACCGGGTGGTCTCCGACGAGCTCGTCACCGTCGTCGTCTGCACCCGCGACCGCAGTCCGGTCCTGGCCTCCTGCCTGGAGCACCTGCAGCAGCTGACCCACCCGGCCGTCGACGTCCTCGTCGTGGACAACGCCCCCTCCGACGAGAGCACCCACCGCCTCGTCGCCGCGGTGGCCGCCCGCGACCCGCGCGTGCGCTACACCCGGGAGCCGCGTCCCGGCCTGTCCTACGCGCGCAACCGCGGCCTGGCCGAGGCGCGCGGGCGCTACGTGCTGTTCACCGACGACGACGTGTCGGTCGACCCTCTGTGGGTGCAGGGGGTGCTCAAGGGCTTCCGGCGGCGGGACGACGTCGCCTGCGTGACCGGCCTGGTGTGCACCGCGGACATCTCCAGCGCCGCCGAGGCGTACTTCGACGCCCGCGCCGCCGCGTGGTCCTCCCGCACCGAGCCCCGGCTCTACGACCTGGCGGAGGACCGGGACCCCTCGGCGCTGTACCCCTACAGCCCCGGGCTGTTCGGCACCGGCGCCAACTTCGCGTTCGACCGCGACCACCTGCGCGCCCTCGGGGGCTTCGACGAGGCGCTCGGCGCGGGCACGCGCACTCGCGGCGGGGAGGACATCGACGTCTTCGTGCGGGTGCTGCGCAGCGGTCGCGCCCTCGTCTACGAGCCCTCCGCGATCGTGTGGCACCACCACCGGGCGGACGACGCCGCGCTGCTCACCCAGATGTACGGCTACGGCACCGGCCTGTCGGCCTTCGTGGCCAAGTACCTGTTCGCCTCGGAGACCCGCGGGGAGGTGCTGCGCCGGGTGCTGGCCGGTGCCCGGCGGCTCGTCACGATCCCCACGGACGCCGGTGAACGGATGGGCGACCAGACCGCCCGGCCGGACGGGGCGCGCCGCCGCGAGCTGTTCGGAGTGGCCGTCGGCCCGCTGCTGTACCTGGGGGCGCTCCGGGACCGGCGCCGTCGTCGGGCGGAGGACCGCGCCGCCGCCTGACCCCCGAGCCGGGTGCTTCGTTCCTGCTCGCCTGACCTGCGGGGTCTGTGCGCAGCGTCACGATCGCGGCAGGAAGCGGCTGCTCAGACGGCGGGAGCGACTACGCACCGTGAGACACGCCGGTGCGTCCCGCGAGACCGCTGCTGAATCGGTTGCCGCAGCCCGTCACTCCCCGGAGGGTCGTCCGGGTGACCTCAGGCCAGACGCCAGGTCACCAGCCATGTCGCCGTCCGTGCGGGCGTGGCGGGGGAGCAGTGGACCGGATGAGCGGGAGCCCGGGAGGGGCGGTCGGCCTCGCCGAGCCGTGCCCTCGGCCTGCGCCC
The DNA here is from genome assembly GCF_048569675.1 of Geodermatophilus sp. CPCC 206100. Taxonomy (NCBI): domain Bacteria; kingdom Bacillati; phylum Actinomycetota; class Actinomycetes; order Geodermatophilales; family Geodermatophilaceae; genus Geodermatophilus; species Geodermatophilus sp. CPCC 206100. The sequence continues at coordinate 1,630 of NZ_JAQISV010000051.1, read as the reverse complement.
CACCGCTCCCGCACCCGCCGGCTGTTCCTGAGCCTGCTGTTCGCCGCCGGCCTGTGGACGCTCCTGGTCGTCGTGGCGGACACGGCGCGAGCCGAGGCCCCCGCGCAGCCCGCCGCCGTCGGCGAGCAGGGCTCGCCCGGCGCCGACGACCGGGGGTCGCAGGGCGGCGACCCGGCCGAGGAGCCCGGGTCCCAGGACGGGCCTCCGGTGGCCTGCACCGACGACGAGGTCCCGGCCGAGGACCCCGACGGCGTCCTCCCGTTCGTCTGCGTGCCCGTGACCTCGTCGGACGACGAGCCCGGCCCACCTCCGGCCGAGGAGCCGCGGAGCCCGGCCGTCGAGCAGCCCGCGGCCGACCCCGTCGTGCCCGTCCCGGCCCCTCCCGCGCCGGCGACCCCGTCGGCCGACCAGGTCGCCGCGGCGGAGAAGACCGCCGCCGAGAAGGCCGCTGCGGACAAGGCGGCCGCCGAGAAGGCCCTCGCGGACAAGGCGGCGGCCGACAAGGCGGCAGCGGACAAGGCCCTCGCGGACAAGGCGGCGGCCGACAAGGCGCTCGCGGACAAGGCCGCCGCGGACAAGGCCCTCGCGGACAAGGCGGCGGCCGACAAGGCCCTCGCGGACAAGGCGCTCGCGGACAAGGCAGCGGCCGACAAGGCCCTCGCGGACAAGGCAGCGGCCGAGAAGGCCGCCGCCGACCAGCTGGCGACCCAGCAGGTCGGGGCGGCGGCGGAGGCGCTCGCGGGCGACAAGGCGGGCCAGCAGCCGGCCGTCGTCACCGAGGACGTCCCCACGGTCGTCGCCGTCACCTGCCCGCAGCCCCCCGCCGCCCCGCAGCCGCTCGGCTCGCCTGCGGTCGCCGACGCCGACCCCCGGGCCGGGCCGGCTCCCGCGGCCGACGCTGACAGCGGTGCGCCCGCGCCCGCCCCGGTGGCCCGTGCGGCCGCCGTCGCACCCCCGGGCCCGCCGCCGGCCGTCGTCGCCGACGTGCAGGACGTGCCGGTCAACGTCCCCAGCCCGGTTCCGCCCGTCGCGCCGCCGCCGGCACCACCGGCGGCTCCTCCGGCGGCTCCGTGCAGCACCACGGCGGCCTCGGGCACCTACGCGTCCGGTTCCGGGCAGCAGAACGGCCAGTCGGCTCTGCCGGCCGCCATCCTGGGCGCCGAGATCGCCGTCCTCCCGGTCGGGACCCCCGCCCTCCCCTGGGTGGATGTCCCCACGACGGTCGTCGGCGGGGCCGACGATCCGGGCAGCAGCCCCGACTGAACTCGTCCTCCTCCGGCTGAGCGCGGGTGCCCCGAGCACCCCTGGAGCGCCGAGCCGAGGTCCCCGCGCGCCTGGCCACCGGCCGTCGCGCACCCCCGACAGGTCGTCATCGACGTCCACGGACGTCGTCATCACTGCAGCGCACGACTCGAGGACTGAGGAATGAGAGAAGTGAAGAGCAGCGTCATCGACGTCCGGCCTTCGGCCGAGGTCGTCCAGCACCCCCGCGCCCACACCGGCCCGGTCCGCACCACGGCGCCGCGCGTGAGCGTCGTGGTCCCCACCTTCAACGAGGCCAAGAACCTGCCGCACGTGTTCGCCCTCATCCCCGAGGACGTGCACGAGGTGATCGTGGTCGACGGCCGCA